>JASJAL010000011.1 GCA_030067055.1 Kiloniellales bacterium
ACGCCGGAGATCTTCGGCCTGCCGCAACGCTGGCTGCGCCCCCGCGAGACCGTGGACGGCCTGCGCGAGACCCGGGCCGAGGCCCAGCAGGCGGCGGCGCTGGCCGCGGCCCTGGGCGGCGCCGGTCCGGTGACCGAGGTCCGATGATCTGGAACCCCTTTCGCCGGCGGTCCAAAGGTCTGACGACCGGCGACCTGGAGCGCTTCTTCGGCCGCCTGGCCCGCGACCAACTCGGCCCGGGCTACGGCGCGGCCGAGCGCCGCCGCGACTTCCGCAGCGTCTTCGCGACGCCGGCGGGACGCCGGGTGCTTTGGAGCTTGCTCGACTGGTGCGGCCTGTTCCGCCCGGTCGCGGTCAAGGGCGACCCCTATGAGACCTATCACCGGGACGGCCGCCGCGACATCGGGCTGCGGATCATCCGGACCTTGGAGGCCACGGCGCCGCAGGGGGAGGGGACCCCGCCCGCGCGGCCGGAGGAAAGGCAGGGCTAGCGATGGATCGTATCGAAGAGCCGCAGAGCAGTACCACCGACGAGCCGGTCGAGGCCGTCCGCGACCAGGCGGATGCGGTGGCGGGAGCGTCCTGGCCGGACAACCTTCCGGAGGAGCTGAGCAAGGCGGCGGAGAAGTTCGCCGGCCCGACCGAGGCGCTGCGGTCCTATGTCGAGCTGGAGCGGCGGCTCGGGCGGGCCGTCGTCCTGCCGGGCGAGGGTGCCGACGCGGCCGAGTGGCGGCAGTTCCACCGCCGCCTCGGTGTGCCCGAGCGGCCCGAGGACTACCCCGTCCGCTTCCCCGAGCGGCTGGATCCCGGCGAAGCTGACGACGCGCTGGCCGAGCGTCAGGGCCGTTTCCTGGCGGCGATGCAGGCGGCGGGGGCGACCCCGGGGGTGGTGCAGGCCGCGCTCGACTGGTTCGGCAGGGAGGTCGAAGGCCTCGAGGGCGCCGCGACCTCCGGGCGCGACCGGGCCGAGGCGGCGGCCGAAGGCGCGCTGCGCCGGGACTGGGGCCCCGACTACGAGCGCAACCTGGCCCTGGCCCGGCGCGCCGTGCGCCGTTTCGGGCCGGAGGAGGGCCAGGGCCTGGCAGAGCTCACCCTGGCCGACGGCAGCCGCCTGGGCAGCCAGCCCGGATTCCTGCGCCTGCTCGCCGCCGTTGGCGGGGCCTTGCTGGAGGACCAGCCCTTGATCGGCCCCGGCGGGCCGGCGGAGGCGGGCGTGGCCGAACGCATCGACGCCCTGCACCGGCTGCCCGCCGAGCGCTACAAGGCCGAGGAGGTCCAGGCCGAGCTGCGCGGCCTCTATCGCCGCCTCCACGGCGGCGACGGCTAGCGCAGTACCCGATCAGACGCGTTCGCGTTTGGCCGGATGCAATGCCCTAGGGCGCCTGTCCGATGCTCGGAGTCGCCGATTTTCGGATTGGTGCCGAAAGCCGCACCGCGATGACCTTCGCCGTCCATTAACCATAGGAAGACCCGGTCGGCGGGGCCGGGTGACACACCTTCGGGGCGCCGCCACCGGCCGCTTGATCTGAGATCTCAATTTGTCGCGATTGTCAATATTGAATAAGAGCAGAGTAATTGTAGATTGATTACTGATTGCAGAGGCAATTATACTGTATTTGAAAAAATAAGGCCCGCCTTGGTCTAGTCTTGGCCAAAGGGCTGTTACCTGCGGTCAGCCGAATTGCCGTTCTCGGGTCCGCCGAGGCTCAGCGGAGCGGGTCCGACGAAACCGAAACCCGCAACGTCTCGCCGGGCTCTATCTCCCGAAGCTGCGATGGAAGTGTGATGCGCCAGTCAAGACTCTGTCGTTCGAAGGACAAGCGTGCTCATCCAAGCGGCCGTTTGCTTGCCCGGGGCCTAAGCCTGGCCGGCCTGTTGACGCTTGGTGCTTGCTCCTTGAGCGCAATTCAGGGTGAGCGAGCCTCCGACCTGCCTCTTGCGACGCCGGAGCGGGTCGTGGTCTACGACTTTGCTTTCGCACCGGATCAGATCAGGCTTGACCGCGGGCTGGATCCGGAAGTGGCCGATCTGCTGAAGGTCGAGCTGCGGAGTGCGCAGGAGCATCAAGCCGGTCGTGCCTTCGCCTCGACCTTGTCCAGCCACCTGGTCGAGGGCCTCTTCCGGCTGGGGATGGTCGCGGAGAGGTCCGCGCGGGCCCATCGGGCGGAACCGAACACGCTCCTGATCAGAGGCCAGATCCTGTCGGTCGACGGGGGCGCCCAGGGCGATCGGATGTCGATCGGCTTGAGTTCCAGGCGCAGCACCGTGAAGGCTCATGTCCAGGTGATCGAGGTCCTGCCCGACCGGCAGCTCGCGGCGGCCGGCCTGGAAGCGACCGTCACACAGGGCCAAAAGCCTCGCAGAGGCCAGGTCGTAGGCGTCGGCGCGGTCGCCGGCCGGCTCCTCATGTCGACCACGATCTCCGTCAGTTCGAGTCGGGCCTCGGATCCCACGGGCGCCCACATCGACGTCGACGCGCGCCGCGTGGCGACGAAGGTGACGCGGGAGCTGTCGCGCTTCTTCTCCAAGCACGGCTGGACCGGCCGCTGGGTCGGTTCCTAGAAGCGGGAGCGTCGCTTCACCCCCGCCGCCCGAACTTTGTTCCTCGGTCAGCGCCCGTTGCCCCTGTAAACCTCTCGTTCTCCTTGCGCTTTCGCGTTGCCGCGCCCAAGTCTGAACCAAGACCCGGGTCGCAATGGACGACCGATTGTGATACTTGAGTCCCTGGACCAAACCGAGAGTCCGCGCGGGGTGAGCCGGTCGTAGCTCCGGATCGGATTTTCGGCGCTGGTAAGCCGCAGGTGACTGCTGACTCGATCTCTGTGAGAGCAAAATGGCGGGGAGCATTGGCATGAAGAGACCGCATGGTCTTCAGCTCGATTTTGGCATAGTCGGAGAGCCCGAGGATATCTGGGCGAGGCTGTTCTTTGCCTGGCTGAAGCAACTCGGGGAACAGAACGCGATAAACCAGGAACGGCTCGCCGTGATGGAAAACGTCATCTCGGAGCTGGACAAGGCGGTGTCCAAGCTGCTGCCGGAGGAGTCGGAAGATCTGCGTGCCGCGGTGAAATCCATGCAGGACCTTCACGGGCACTGGGAAGAGCAGTCGTCGAAGGGCCTCAGTCGGGTCGAAGAGATCGCGGTGCTCATCAAGACGATCGTTGCCAAACAGAAGAGCGAGTGACGCGCGCGACCGCCAAGGATCCGAGAGCGGCTTTCAATCAGGCACTTCCAAGGAGCGGAGCGCGCTTCATTTGCCTTCGCTGATGGCAAGGGTCTTGCTCTGGAAGTCCTGGTCCCTTGACCCGACGTCAGCCGCCAAGCTTGGCCAGCCCCAAGGGGGCTTCGGCGTTCTTTGCCGAGGTGGTCAATTCTGCGGCCGTCGGGCAGATCGGGTCTTTCCGGCTCGGTCGTCGTCTCAGGAACGCCGGGGACTGCAAGGCACCGTCGCCGGGTTGACTCAAGTCAAAGCCAAATCATGCGGACGTTGCCAGCTTACCGGTCTTGATCCGCCGGTCGATACGACGCGTAGAGGCAGAGTGGCGATTGGTTGGCGATGCTGGCTACCTCGCGTTCCTTCGAGGTGGTAAGGTTTAGGAAGGTCAGCCGGCTCTTTCCGTGCAGGCTGTGAGAAGGACTTTCAACCCCTGCCGGAAGGAAGACCACGACGAGGTCTGACCCGGAGGGGGTACAGTGATCCCCAATGCCGTGATGACGATCAAGGAGCTGGTCGACTACCTCGAGCTTCCGAGAGAGCAGCTTCTTCGGCTTGCGCACGCCGGCAGCTTGCCGGGAGAGCAGGCGGCCGATCAGTGGTATTTCCGTCGCGAGGAGATCGACCGCTGGTTCGATGCCTTTGCCCAAGAACCCCGCAGCTTGGAGCAATGCGCCAAGATCGAAGCGACGGTCGGCTCTATCGAGAGCAGCGACATCGAAGAATACGAAGAGTTCATGGCGCCTTGGGATATCGAACTCGATCAGCTTTCCAAGGGACAATTTCAAGCCAAAATCGACTACGCGAGACTTCCCGGCATCCTGGTGTATGAGGCGAACTGGCGACAGGCGGTGCGAACTCGCGGCCAATCTCCAGAGAATTTTGCCATGTTTGCGAACAGCTTGAGCTGGCAGCGGTCTCGCAACTACTGGTGTGGTGGTGCGGTCGGTGCTCGCCGCTTTGCCTGCGCCGGTCCCGGGGTGGAGTATGGCCACACCACCCGTGGTCATAGCCATCACACGGCCATGCTTGTCGATCGGCAGCTCTTGGCGACCGCAATCGGCGAGGATGCGGCCGAGCGGGTCTGCCGTCGCAAGCACCTCGACCTGACCACGACCGACAGCGAACGGCTGACGACTGCGATGATCGGTGTCGTCCGTATGTCCAAGCAGTTCTCAGGGCTGTCGCACGACGAAAGTGAGGTCGATCGCGCGCGGTCATGGCTGCTCGAGTCTCTGGCGAGCTGCTTGAAGCATGGCAAAGTCGGCGAAAGCCAAGACTCGCCCTCGCTGCGCACGACTTCTGTGCACCGAGCCATCGACTACGTGGACCAGATGCAGCGGCCGGTCACGGCCTTTCAATTGGCGAATGCCATCGGCGCCACGCAACGAACCCTGGAGCGCGGATTCCGCGAAGTGTTTGGCATCACCCCCGCTGCCTATCTTCGTCTCCACCGCATGAACCGAGCCCAGCACGACCTCGCGCACGCCGACCCCCGTTCGAGCTCCGTCACAGAGACCGCCCTTGAATGGGGGTTCAGTCATCTCGGTCGCTTCAGCGCCGAGTACCGGGACTTGTTCGGCGAGCTACCATCCGAGACCTTGAATCAAGCGCCTAGAACGATCCTCAACCGATTGCAATCGCGACCCGTCGAGCCGATTCAATAGAATGGTCGACATCCTCGAGCCCGACCGACTCCACTCGTTTTGTCGATTCCTGTCATAGACGCGAATTCATTTCGTCCCTTAGATTTTCACACGATGGGCGCTCGACACGATTGCAAAGGAGAGCGTCTCCTTCGTTTTCCAATGACATGACGAGAAGATCGATGAAGCTGCCGTACCGGTTGTCGAGCGTGGAGCGGAGGGAGCGGGCATGACCCGGCCGTCCTGCCCGACGCTCGACGAGCGCCCAGGAGTATCGCCCCGCCTGCGGGTACTCCTTTTCGGCGCCGCCTACGGCTTCATCCTCGCCTCGATCATCTGGAGCATACTGCCATGCGCCTGTTCCCCCTGACGGCGCTTGCCCTGGTCACGGTCTTGACCGCCTGCGTCGCCCCGATGCCGGTCAAGGAAGGACCAGAGGCTCGCCTGATCTCCGGCATCGCCACGCCCCGCGACCGCACCAAGATGGACATCGAGCTCCACGAGTATTCGGTGACCGCCTGGGGCAAGTGCCTGGAGCTGGCTGCCGGCCGCTCCCCGGTCTCGGCCGTCTTCTCGGTCGTGACCCTGTCGCCCTACCACGCCTGCGCGGTGGTCCCGAAGGACCATGAACTGAAGCCCGGCCAGCGCCCCTGGTGCATCGTCGCCGTCCCGCGCGGCAACGCCGAACTCCTCGAGCACGAGCTGCGCCACTGCGAAGGCTGGGCGACCCCGGACTATCGCCCCCGCCGCGTCGTCCGCCGGGTGGATTCGTGACCTCGATTGCCGCCTTGGCCGGGTAGACCAGGGTGAAATCGACCGGCGTGCCGCAGGCAAATACCTTTGCCAGAGTCAATGTCGTCACGAGCATCGCCCGTCTTCGCCGAGACCTTCGCCGCCGCACGCAAGAGCAAGAGGGGGACCAACTTGCTCCAGAGGGTGTTGGGTCCAAGCAACCGGAAACCGGATCCGCCGACGCCGTAGTGAGGTTATTCGGGAAGTGGATCTGGCTCTGCGGCGCCCTATTTTTGGGCGTAATTACAGAACAGAATGCCGCCGGGGGCGAGCCAAGGCGCATCGCCGAAAGCATGGAGGGTCCGATGAGCTTCAGCCTTACTTACCTGGATCGCAAGGACATCACGGACGAAGACGAGGGTTTGGAAGAGCCGTCCGGCCTCGCGATAGAGCCTGGACAAGACGGATTTTGGACGGTCAGCGACGATACAAAGAAGATCTTCAAGCTCGACTCGGAGGGAGACGTCGACAAAGACGAGTCCTTCGAAATTCCGGTCAAGGGGCTGGAAGGCATCACCTTGGATTCCTCTGGCGAGTTCCTGCTCACCGTGAAGGAAGAGAGCAACGAGATCATCAAGATCAAAATCGCCAACCGTGAGGTTGTCGCCTTTCGGCCGCTTTCGGGCATGGAAGGCTTCGACACCATTGCCCCCTTCTTTGACGGCGAGGGCGAGAACAAGGGCCTCGAAGGCATCACCTGGAACGGGCACAGGGACACGGTCTTCGTCGTGAAAGAAGGCCTGCCGGGTTTATTGGTGGAGGTCTCGTCGGACCTGCAGACGATCAAAGGTCATCGGCTGCTGAACGAAGACAACGGCTTTCGCGATACCAACCTCAGCAGCGACGAGATCGATTTCTCGGGACTCTGCTACGACACGACCCGAAGCGCCTTCTGGATCGTCAGCGACAAGGCCAAGAGAGTGTACCTTTACGACTGGACGGCGAACCGAGTCATCCAGAGCGCCCCGCTCGGCTACGGCAAGGACGGCGATTACAAGGAAGTGGAGAAGGGCGAGGGCATCGCCGTTGATCCGGAGGCAAACCGCCTCTACGTCGTCAGCGACGAAGAAGGGCGCATCTATGTCTTCGACGTCCGCGCCTGACGCGGCTGTTCTTGCCGACTCGATTGCTCCGGGAAATCAGGGCCCATCTCCCACGATCACTCCGCCCCCGCGGTGTGCGGCATTTGAACCTGAAGGGAGTCGGATTTCGCTGGCCTTTTGAGCCTGGATCGTTGCGGCAGCCCACCGGGGACCCGTTGCCTTAGCTGCCCCGTGGCGCCTTTGCCTTGCCGTTGGGCTCGATCATCCAGGCCTTGGGGAAGCGGGCGGTGGCGCGCAGGCCGAACTCGGGGATGCAGTGCACCTCGAGGCGGCCGCCGTGGAGCTCGACCAGGGACTTGGGGATGTCGAGCCCCATCCGGGTCGGCAGGCCGGCCAGGGCCGGATCGTTGGCCGCGGAGTCGTCGGCCTGGGTCGGCGGCAGGGGCTGGCCGCCCGGCAGGCTGCCGAGCTGGGACTGCACGGTCAGGCGGAACTCGCCGGCGAGCGTGACGTCGGGGACCGTGGAGACCAGGTCGCCCGGGTCCGAGGCGCGGATCGCGTTGAGGATCAGGGTCAGGACGATCTGCTGCAGGGCCCGCTGGTCCATCTTGAGCATCGGCAGGTTCTCGGGCACTTCGACGACCAGGGTCACGCCGGCGTCGCGCGCCAGCTTGCTGGCCAGCCGCCGGGCGTCGGCCAGGGCCGTCGGCACGTGGCAGACCTGATAGGGCCGCCGGGCGTGGCCGGCGGTGGGGCGCGGAATCTGCTCGACCTCGCCCAGGAAGGCCATCAGCTGTTGCCCGGTCTTGAAGATGTCCTGGGCGTACTGCCGGTACTGCGGGTTGCCGACCGGCCCGAACATCTCCTGGCTGATCACCTCGGAGAAGCCCAGGATCGCGGTCAGGGCGGTGCGCAGGGCATGGTCGATCTGCACCCGCTCGTCCTCCCGCGCCGCCGTGCTCGTCGGCTTGGTCGTTTCCTGCGGTCGCTTGGTTTCCCGTGCCGGGGCCTGGCGGCCGCCGTTCTGGGCTTTCGGAGCTGCGCTGGTCACCTGGTCTCAGATCCCGCCTGATAGAGTTCGACGCCGGCGCCCTCGGTGACGCCCCCGGAGCCCTCCGGAAGCCGCGGCCGCCCGTGCCTGTCCGATCTGTTTGGAGAGTAGCCGGATCTTTTTGAGAACTTATTAATAAAGGCAAGCAATTCATCTTTCATAATAAAAATTTACCCTATACATAAATTATAGTTAACATTAAAAGCTAAATAGGCGGATTAATGGATCGAATACATTCTTTATTGTTGACGCATCGCGGTTTTTAGCGTAATTCCTTAACAAGAAGTAAATAAGAATCAAGACACCGGGAGGGGTGCATGGAGCGGCTGCGAAAGGGGTTTCTAACGGCCGAGCAGGGCGCGACGGCGATCGAGTACGCTATGCTGGCAGCGACCCTGTCGGTTCCGGTACTTCTGGTTTTCTCGTATCTGGCCGACGACGTCTTGGCGGTCTACCACTTCCTGGGCCATCGCTTCGCCGAGCTGGCCGACAACATCACCTTGCCCCAGTAGGACCGGGGCTGCCCGGCCACGGGCCGTCACCGCGCCACGACGCTGCGGCGTCGGAGGCTTGCAAGGCTTTCGGATATAGCTTGGAGACCCGGCGGGCGCGGACCATGAACCGCCCAGCGCCGAGACGAAGCGCCTCGGCGCCGTAGCTCCGCAGATGTGGGGCCGTTTCGTCTGCGCCTCAGTAACGGTCCTGGCGTTGTTGCGACCGACGTGCACGGGCCTGAACGGCCTGAAGGACCGTCAGGGTCGCGGGATAGCCGATCAACACCACAAGCAAGAGCACGATCGAAAGGTCAACGAGGTCTGCGATCATCGCAGCAGGCTCCCTGCGCCTGGTTTGGTTAATCGATGATTTAACCCTTAGCCTTAAAAAACCGTTAAAGATCCGAGGCCTGGACGGCGACCTTCTGCGGATTCGGCGGTCCGGACAAGACTAGGGCAGGCGGGATAACAACGGCGGGGGTTATCTGTGAGCTTTGTGGTTATGAACGGGGCCTCACCAAGGGCCGAGCCGTTAACGGTTTATTAACCTTACCGATCGTAATTTGATCCTTGGGAGCTGCCTCTTTCTCCATCGCGGCCATCGCGGAGAAGCATCAAGCTTTCTTCTGTTGGTCATGCCAGCTCCCGATCTTGGCTCGCAAAACCGGAAGAGTCCCGTTGCCCCCCAACGGGGCTCTTCCACTTTTGGGCCCTCGTTTTCCGACGCACTCCAAGAGCCGCTTGACAGGTCCGGCGCCACCCGGCGCAGGATGGCGGCGCGATGTTCTCGGTCCGCAATCTCGTCCGCCCCGGTCTGGGGCCGCTGTCCTTCGAGGTGGCGGCAGGCGGCTGCCTTGGCATCGGCGGCCCCTCGGGTGCCGGCAAGTCCCTGCTGCTGCGCGCCCTGGCCGACCTCGACGCCAGCGATGGCGAGGTCAGTCTCGAGGGCACCCGGCGCGAGGATCTGCCGGCGCCGGACTGGCGCCGCCGGGTCTGCTACCTGGCCGCCGAGTCCGGCTGGTGGGCGGACCGGGTCGGGGCCCACTTCCCGGACTGGGAGGCGGCTCGGCCGCGGCTCGACAAGCTCGGCCTGCCCGAAGCCTGCCGCGACTGGCCGGTCGCCCGCCTGTCCAGCGGCGAGCGCCAGCGCCTGGCCCTGATCCGGGCGCTGGTCCGGGCCCCACGGGTGCTGCTGCTTGACGAGCCGACGGCGGCCCTCGATCCCGAGAGCGCGGCCGCGGTCGAGGACCTGGTCGCCGAGCACCGCGCCGGCGGCGGCATGGCACTCTGGATCAGCCACGATGCCGCCCAGCTCGCCCGCGTGGCTCAGAGCGTGCTGCGCCTGGAGGCGGGCCGGGCGGTCGAGGCCGCGGCATGAACTACATCGTGCTCGAGCTCCAGGACCTGGTGCTGGCCTCTCTCCTGGTGCTGCTCAACGGCGCGCTATCGCTGGCCTTCCGGCTCCGGCTCGAGCGCCAGTACCTGATCGCCGCGGCACGGATGATCGTCCAGCTGCTGCTGATCGGCTTGGTCCTGACCTGGCTCTTCGACCAGGTCTCGGCGCTCTGGACCGGTCTGGCCGCGCTCGCCATGGTGCTCTTCGCCGGCCGCGAGATCGCCGCCCGCCAGGAGCGTCCGCTGGCCGGGCTGTGGCGCTACGGCCTGGGCACCGGCTGCATGCTCATGGCCGCGGCGGCGGTCACGGTCCTGGCCCTGACCACCGCGGTCCAGCCCGAGCCCTGGTACCACCCGCGCTACGCCCTGCCGCTGCTCGGCATGGTCCTGGGCAACACCATGACCGGGGTCAGCCTCGGCCTGCAGAGCCTGAGCACCGGCCTCTGGCGGGCCCGCGCCGGGGTCGAGGCCCAGCTCGCCCTGGGCGCAACACGCGACGAGGCGACCCGGCCGATCGCCCGCGAGGCCCTGCGCGCCGCTTTGATGCCGATTGTCAACGCCATGGCCGCGACCGGGCTGGTCGCCCTGCCGGGCATGATGACCGGCCAGATCCTGGCCGGGGTGGAGCCGGTCGAGGCGGTGAAGTACCAGCTGCTGATCATGTTCCTGATCGCCGGCGGCACAGGCCTGGGCGCGGTCGCCGCGGTCCTGGGCGGGGTCCGGCGCCTGACCGACGGCCGCCACCGCCTGCGCCTCGACCGCCTGCTGCCGGCCAAGGAGGAGGCCTGACGGGGCTTTCCGCCCGGCAGGGCCTTGCCGACTCCACCGCTTGCCGTGTTACACAGGCTTGCCGGGGGGCGAAACCGCCGAACCAAGGAGTGCAGACCCATGGTCCGCTTCGCCGCCCTCCTCGTCATCCTCGCCCTGCCGCTCGCGAGCTGCGCCGGGAACTCCGGCGCCAAGAGCGCCTCGACGGCCCCCGCCGCGACCCAGGTGTCCTCGTCGCCCACGGTCTTCGAGCTGCAGCGCCAGATCGACAACCTGCAGACCCAGATGGACCTGATGCGCGATCAGATCCGCGAGCTGCAGACCGGCCAGGCCGCCAAGACCCTCTAGTTGACGCGTCGCCGGGCGCCTAGATCAAGATCGGTTCAGATTGAGTCAATCTGAACCCTGAATCTTGATCTATTTCAGAAAGTTAGAGCATGATTCACGCTTCACGCCGTGGCGGCGTGAAACGATCATGCTCTAGCCCGGCCCGGCGCCACACCCGATTTCCTTCGTCGATTTTCCGACCCGCAGCGGGCGCGGAGAACCCTGCACCCACGGCAGGGCCCGCGGCCGCTGCGGCCTGCTTTTTTCCACCGCATGCCCGGAGGCCCTGAAGCGGGCCGGCGGCGCGCGGCCCGACGCGTCTTGCAGAGGCGTCCGGGGAACCGCGGCCGGCCGTCCGGAAGACCCAGGACAACCGGCGGGGTGCTCTTTTTCGAACCTCGAGACAAGCTGACAAGGAGCGACCTCACGCGATGAGCACCTCCATCGACCTGAGCTTCGTCAAGCAATTCGAGCGCGAAGTTCACGAAGCCTACCAGCGGCGCGGCTCCCTCCTGCGGGGCACGGTGCGGACCAAGAACAACGTCCGTGGCGCCTCGACGACCTTCCAGAAGGTCGGCAAGGGGGCGGCCACGACCAAGGCCCGCCACGGCCAGATCACGCCGATGAACGCCAGCCACGATCCCATCGAATGCCAGCTCGCCGACTTCTACGCCGGCGACTGGGTCGACAAGCTGGACGAGCTGAAGACCAACCACGACGAGCGCGAGGTGGTCGCCAACGCCGGCGCCTGGGGCTTGGGCCGCAAGACCGACGAGCTGGTCCTGACCGCCGCCGGCGCCACCACCAGCTTCGTCGGCGACTTCACCGGCGCCATGACCCGAACCCTGTTCCTGGAATCGGTCGAGGCCCTCAACGGCGCCGACGTGCCCAACGACGGCGGGCGCTTCGGCCTGCTGTCGCCGCGCCAGTGGTCGGTCGCCATGACCATCAACGAGTTCGCCTCGGCGGACTTCGTCGGCAAGGACCTGCCCTTCGTCAAGGCGGCGGGCTCGCGGACCTGGCTGGGGGTCAACTGGATCATGCACACCGGGCTGACCGGGGTCGGCAGCAACCAGACCCGCTGCCTGCTCTACCACCGCACCGCCATCGGCCACGCCGTGGGCGCCGACGTCATGACCGACATCACCTGGCACGGCGACCGGGCGGCGCACTTCGTCAACAACATGATGAGCCAGGGCGCCTGCCTGATCGACCCCGAGGGCGTGGTCGAGATCCGGGTCAACGACACCCTGGCGATCCCGGCCTGATAGGAGGACGCGACAAGCCATGGCCTTCGATCCCAAACGCATGGTGCTGCTGTCCAGCGGCGACGGGCAGAAGCTCTACCTCTACCGCACGGCGGACGCGATCGCGGCGATCGCGGCGGCCGACTACTTCCTGCCGTTCCAGGGCCAGCTCGACCCCAACGACGTGGTCCTGGCGGTCGGCAACACCGGCGGCGCGCGGACGGTCGACCTGCTGGTCGTGACCGCCGCAACGCCGACCTCGGTGACCGTCGCCAACGGCACCTAGACCAAGCTGGAGGCCGATTCACGCTTCACAGCGTTCCGATGTGAAGCGATCGGGCTCCGACACTTCTCCCTCCCCCGAACTGAAGCGGGGCGGTCCCGAAAGGGGCCGCCCCGTTCTCTTTCGAGTAGGCTCACCCAGACAGAGGAAGACGACATGACCGGAGTAGAGATCGCCCTGGCCGTCGGCGCCGCGGCGGCGGCGGCCGGCGCGGCCGCAGAGGGCGTGGCCGCGGCCAACCAGGCCGAGTTCCAGGCCGAGATCGCTGAGCAGCAGGCCGAGCGCGAGCGCCAACTGGCCGCGCGCCAGTCCCAGGATCTCCGCCGCGAGCAGAGCCGCCTCGGCGCCCGATCGCGGGCCCGGCGCGCCGGCTCGGGCGTGGCCGGCCGGGGCTCCTCGCTGCTGGTCGAGGAAGACATCGCGGCCGAGACGGAGCTGGGCGCGCTGGACCTGCTCAACAATGGCGTGGTGACTGCCACCCGCCTGGAGCAGCAGGCCCGCCTGGACCGCGCCGCCGGACGCGGCAAGCGCGACCGCGCGCTGCTTCTGGGCGCAGCCGCCGCCGCCTCGAGCCTGCGCTGACCCCACGGGCGAAGAGGACCGCGGACATGGCGCGCGTGCCGGACCGGAGCGCCTTGCGGCGCCCGGGGCTGCAAAGCGACCCGGGCCTGCGTGCCCCGGTCGAGGCCTTCGGCGCCGGGATAGGCGAGGCGCTGGGCATCGCCGGCGGGGAGCTGCAGGCCGCGGCGGAGCGGGTGCGGGCCCGCGAGAAACGGAAAGCTCGAGAAAAGCGGAAAGGAGAAGAGAAGACCCCGAAGCAGCCGGACGGCCGCAGAGATAAGCGCGCGCCCTTGCCGGGCCGTAATTCGCAGACCCCTCTGCCAGGGCGCAAGCCACCGTCTCCTGACGCGCTGATCGAGCGCCTGCGCCAGGGCGCGACCACCGCGGCGCGGCGGGCCCAGGCGGCGACCGGCCGGCGGGAGATGACCGAGGCGGCTCGCCGGGTCTTAGACGGTGACGAACAGCCGGCGGCCGGCCTGCCGGCGGCGGTGAAGGCGCAGGCTGAGGCCGCGCTCAAATCCCGGCTCTCGCAGGCGCGCCAGGCCGGCCTGGGCGAGGAGGACCTGGCTCGCCTGGAGGCGGAGCTCGGCGGCCACCAGCTCGTGCTCCTGGAGCACGGCCTGGTCGAGCAGGTCGCGCGCCTGCGCGCCCAGACCGCCGCGCAGCTCGAGTCCGAGGCCGGCGCGCTGGTCGAGGCGGTACGAGGCAACCCGGCGCGGGCGGCCCCGGCCTCGGCCGCCCTCGACGAACTGCTCGCCGACTTCGCCACCGGGGCCGATCCGGCGCGCCTGGCGGCCTTCGCCGGGCAGACCCGCGCCCGCCTGGCCCTGGCCGAGGTCGAGGGCTTCCTGGCGGACGGCGAGCTGGACGCGGCGGCGGAGGCTCTAGCCGCGGCCGAGGCCCTGCCCGAGGCGGCCAGGGCGCGCCTCGAGCGGCGCATCGCGGCCGAGCGCACCCGCCAGCCCGAGGAGAACCAAGGGCTGGCCCAGCACGCCCGGGCCACGGTCCTGGCGGCGCTTGAGGCGGGCCGCGGCCCGGACCCCGAGACCCTGGCGCAGATCGCCGAGCTGGCCGGTCCCGAGGCCCTGGCCGCCCTGGAGGCCGAGGCCGAGTCCGCGGCCCGCCGGCGCGACCTGGCCGGGCGGCTGAGCGGCCGGCCGCGGGAAGCCTGGGACGAAGCCCTTGCGAACACCGGCGTCGGCCCGGAGGCGCGGGCGGCCTTGCTGCGCCTGGCCGAGCCCCTGCGCCGGCGCATCGAGCTGGATCCGCAGGCTGCGGTGACGGCGCGGGTCGAGGCCCGGGCAGCGACGATCGCCGAGCTGGAGGAAGCCGGCATCGAACCGGCCGCTGTCGACCTGGCCCGCGCCGATCCGGACAGCCTCTACCGCTTCCGCGACCCGCGCCTGGTCGACGCCCGGCAGTTGGCCCAGGCCGGCAGCGACGACGCCGGCGCGGGCGAGGCTCCCCGGCCGCCCAGCGAGCGCGAGATCAACGAGTTCCTGTCGGAGACCGCCGACCTCAGCGACGAAGCCTTCCGCGAGGCCGCGGCCGGCTTCGGCCTGGACCCGGAAATGGCCGCGCTGTTCCGCGCCATGCTCCGGGTGACGCCGGAGACCCAGGCCGAAGTCAGGCAGCGGATCCGAACGCTCTTGCCCTTGGGCTTCGGCGCCCCGCGCAACGAGATCCGCACGGTCCTTGATCGGATCCTCATGACCGAGGATCAGGAAACGCGGCGGCGGCTCATCGAGCCGCAGCTCAAGTTCGGCCGCGCCGACCGCGACCTCGCGGCCGACGCCGCCGCCGGCGGCTTCCGGCCCGGAGCGCCCCGTCCGACGCGCCAGCTCGGCATCGCCCAGGGCGGCGGCCGGAAAGGCCCGGGCTCCAAGCCGGGCGAGGATGGCGACCCCGGAGCCCCGCAAGGCGGGCGCCCCACAGGCCCAGGCGGCGTCGGTCTGTCCGTCGGCCAGCCGGACCCGGTGCTCACTAGCCGGACGATCGTCCAGCCGGTCGAGGACCGACGGAAGCTGCTGGAGATGGCGGCGCAGGCCAGGCCCGACTTCGACCGCCAGCTCGAAGCCATCGCCAAGTCCGTTCCTGGGACCAAGTTCGACCTGAGCCGGGTCAAGGAGGACGGCCCGAGGCTGACCTTCAAGATCAAGGCGCTACAGGACGACATGCGGGTGCGTGGCGTTGATCCGGCTTCGACGGACAGTGGCGCGCATCTGATCCGAGACTATCTTGCGGGCCGGCTAGTCCCTGAGAATGACAAGGCTCTAACAGCTGCAATTGCGCAAATCGGAAGGCGCTTCGAGCTTGTTGGCGAGCCCAAGAACTTCATGGTCCGGCCCCGATCGGACACGGGCTACACTGCGATACACGTCCAGATTAAGCTGAAGAATGGGCTCACGGCCGAACTGCAAATTATGCCGCCACCATTCAAGAAGGCAGCAGATCGTCAGCGCAGCATCTTCGAGAGATACAGGGACTTCGATGGGAAAATCCCGCCTGAGCTTTGGCCTCAATACGAGAAGGACCTGCGGCGATCCCGGAATGTCTTCGAACAGGCTTGGAGTGAATGGCTGGCTGCCGGAAATCAAGACCCCAGAGTCAAGAAGTAGTTACGAGATTTGCCCGAGAGCCTCATTTGTAGCTTATGGTGTTCAGAAGGATAGAGATATGAACAGTCTAAGAGCCGTCAGAATCGTGATGGGGCCTTCGATCCCGGAGACGGGCGAAGTCGCCCGTGCCGTGACGTTGGAGGATGGGTCGGGTCAGGTCCAGACCTATAGCCGTAGCAAGAAGGCCTGGGTCAATGGCGGATCGACGTTTCAGTCGTTGCACACGGCCGACGATGTAAGCATCGAGTACTTGAAGCTTAGCGGCTTTGACGAAGGCGACATCGAAAACATTCTTCGCCGGCCTGAAGATGAAGCTGTGGGCTAAAGTGTTTCTGGAGCCAATTGGATTTACCGCATGGCTCGCCCCCCAGTAGATGGTAATCCGAGTCAGATCACAGAATGGAAACGAGGGGACAGTATCCCGATTCCAAAGCCCCGACGTGTTGGAACCGGCTCTTTGGACCTCCAGGGAGAGTATAGCTACTTTCGCTTGCTGGTATGATTCTGTCTCGCGATCTCTCCTGGAAGGGCTGATGAGAGTATCGGCGCGAGGAAGTCTCCGAACATAAGGCGTCGAAATAAGGATACTGTTCTCGTAGTTCCGGCCTTTCAGCGCGAGGCCGAGCGCCGCTCGCGGCCGCACTTGAGCCTGTGCCGCACGCCGCTAGGATCGCCGCCATGCCGGAACGAGAGCTTTTCATTTCCGTCGACATCGAGGCCGACGGGCGGATCCCGGGGCGGAACTCCATGCTGAGCTTCGGTTCGGCCGCCTTCACCCTGGACAAGGAACTGGTCGCCCGCTTCGCCGTCAACCTGGAGACCCTGCCGGGGGCGGAGGGCGATCCCGAGACATTGGCCTGGTGGAAGAAGTTTCCCGAGGCCTGGGCAGCGGCCCGCGAGGACCCCGAGGACCCGGCAACGGCGCTGCCGCGCTACGCCGCGCACCTGGAGGCGCTGGGCAAGGACTTGGGCGGGAAGTGGGGCCGACCGACCTTCATCGGCTTTCCCGCCGCCTACGACTTCGCCTGGATCAACTGGTACCTGCACCGCTTCGCCGGCCGCAATCCGCTCGGGATCTCGGGCCTCTGCCTCAAGACTCTGGGCGCGGCCCTGCTGAAGCTCCCCTTCCGCGAGGCGACCAAGCGGCGCTTCCCGCGGCGCTGGTTCGCCGACCTGCCGCACAGCCACGTCGCCCTGGACGACGCCGTCGAGCAGGGCGCCATGGGGATCAACATGCTGCGCGAGCTGCGCGGCCTGCCTCGGATCGAGGCGATCGTCGAGTGGGACTTGTCCTGACGGTCGCCGATCCCCGCTACCGCTCGACCAGCTCGACCCGGCGGTTCTTGGCGCGGCCGTCCTCGGCGCGGTTGCTGGCGACCGGGGCCAGGTAGCCGACGCCCCAGGCCGCCAGGCGGCCGGCCTCGATGCCGTAGTCCGCGACCAGGGCTTGCTTGACCGCCTCGGCCCGACGCTTCGAAAGGTCCATGTTGTAGTCGAGCTTGCCCCGGTTGTCGGTGTGGCCGACGACCACCAGCTCGAGCTCGCCCTGGTCCGTCAGCAGCTTGGCGATCTGCTCCAGGGTCTCCTTGGAGGCCGGCTTGATCTCGGTCTTGTCCGTGTCGAAGTAGATGCCGTAGAGCGCGATGCGGCCGGTGGCGTCGATGGCCTTGGCCATCTCGCCGGCGTCGACCACCACCATCTTCTCGGCCAGGGCCTCGGTCTCGACCACGTCGAGCTGGGTGATCACGCGCTTGAAGGTCTTGCCGCCGCCGGTGTCCGAGAGCCCGACGTAGAGCGAGACGTAGACGTCGCCCTCCGCGCTGCGCGGCAGCCTGGCGGCGAGGAAGCGGAAGTCCTTGGACTCGGTCAGGTGGTTGACGTTCATGCTGTGGTTGAACTTGCGCCCGCCGCAGGCCTTGTACTTGCAGGCGAAGACCTCTTCGAAGCCGGCGCTCTCGAGCGCCGTCGCGTAGGAACGGAACACCGCGGCCACGCTCTGCTCCGCCGGGGCCAGGTAGCGGATCCGGGTGACCCGGCCCTCGACGACCTGCATCGAGGCCTCGTTCTTCGCGGCGCCGCCGGAGTTCTCGGCCGGCGCGACCATCAGGCCGTACTCGTCGAACTCGGTCTCCGCGTAGTGGGTGATCTCCGAGCCTTCGTAGCGCTTGCCGACGAGCGGATGGTCCTTGCCGCCCTGGACGTCGGCGGCTGCAGCGGGCAGGGCGGCGGTGAGACTCATCACGAGAATGGAGACCACAGTCAGGCTTGAGGCAGGGGACATCCACGAACTCCATCTTCAGCGTCCCCGCGCTGGAGCGAGGCGAGGTCGATGATACTGCGGCAGGCAGAGCGCTGTGATCCCCCGCTTGGGCGAGGCCCGCGCACGCAGCTTTCAAGCGAACGTGACGTGTCGTGAGCCCCTGGCGAGACCAGATAGTCCCTGCAGGCCCGGGCGATCAGCACCCGGGCGAGACTCAAGATGGAGGAAGTCACGTGAATGCAGCAGTCGTAAGCCGCGCGCAGAGCCGCTCCGGTCTTGGAGGGCTTCTCGTGTCCCTAGCCGTCGCGGCGGCGATGATCCTCTTTGCCGGCATGGCGCTGGCCGACGGTCACAAGGCCAGCGGCAGCTTCGTCGGCAAGAGCAACCACATCACCTCGGGCGAGGTCACGGTCGAGAAGACGGCCGATGGCTATGTCCTCGTCCTGCACGACAACTTCAGTTTCGATGGCGCGCCCGACCCGCAGCTCGGCTTCGGCAAGGGCGGCTACGACGGCTCGACCCGCTTCAGCAAGCTCAAGTCCAACAGCGGCAAGCAGAGCTACAAGCTCCCCGCCGGGATCGACGCCTCGCAGTACGACGAGGTCTGGGTCTGGTGCGAGAAGTTCTCGGTGCCCCTGGGCGTCGCCAAGCTGAACTAAGCTTCGCGCCCGCCAAACGGGAGTGAAGCGGCAAGCATCGGGGGCCCCTGCGGGGGCCCTTCGTTTTTTCGGGCCGGCTCGGTCCCGCATCTTCCAGAGGACAGGAGTGACAGCCCATGGCCGACGTGGTCGGGATCTGCAATTCCGCGCTCGCCAAGATCGGCGCGGCGCGCATCGTCGCCCTCACCGAGGGCAGCAAGAACGCCAACGTCTGCGCCGAGCAGTACGACAAGCTGCGCGACGACCTGCTGCGCGGCCATGCCTGGAACTTCGCCATCCGCCGGGTCAAGCTGGCGCGCCTGGCCGATGCGCCGGCCTTCGGCTTTGCCCGGGCCTTCCAGCTGCCGGCGGACTGGCTGCGCACGGTCGGGGTACACGACGACCCGGCCGCCCGCGACGGGGTCCGCTACCGGATCGAAGGCCGGCGCCTGCTGAGCGACGCCGATGAAGTCTACCTGCGCTACGTCGCCCGCATCGCCGATCCCAACGCCATGCCGCCGGACTTCCGCGAGGCGCTGGCCGCGCTCCTCGGGCGCGAGCTGGCGGTGCCGCTCGCCCAGTCCGTCAACCTGCAGCAGGTCCTGGACGAGCAGTTCCGCCGCCGCCTGCGCCGGGCCCGCAGCGTCGACGCGGTCGAGGACTTCCCGGAGGCGCTGCCGGAAGGCCGCTGGGTCGCGGTCCGGGGGTGACAGCTGGGGGAACCCCTTGATCAGGTGGTTGGGGCGGAGGCGCCCGGCTCAGGTCGCGCTAGTGCGATCGCGCGCGGTTTCCTCGCCGCAGGCGGCCTGCAGCAGCTCCAGGGTCAGGACCTGGTCGTTGGCCAGCATCTGGTAGTCGTCCTTCTTGACCGGCTCCAGCGCGGCGACGAAGGCGGCGACCTCGGCGGGCGGGGCCTCGTAGTCGAGCTTCCAGTAGGGCAGGGGTCCGGGCACCTGGCGGAAGCCGAGGATCAGCGGTGACGCGTCGGCCCAGGTGGTCACCGCGATGTCCTCCTGGCGCAGGAAGAAGCGACGCGGCGCCAGCTGCTGGCGCGGGATGAAGATCATGTCGACCCGGGGCAGCACGCAGGGCAGGGCGTCGGGCCAGACCACCATGGACCGGGGCGGGCCGCCCTCGGGCGCCGTGACCATCGAGATCTTGGGCACGAAGACGTTCTGGCCCAGGCGCTCCTGATGGGCGCCGCGGTCGCGATTCCAGTGCCAGACCGCCTCCAGGATCTCGGCCGGCAAGGCGTGGAATTCCTCGCCGCTGTAGTCCTTGGCGAAGACCTGGTAGGCCTCCAGGTTGCCGTCGTTCCAGCCCTCCAGGAAGCCTTCCTCGCTGAAAGGCTTGCGGCCCCGGCCGTCGACCTGCGGGTCGTTGGTCGCCAGGTCGAAGCGGGCGATGAAGGCGGCCAGCTCCGAGGCCGCTTCCAGGCCGAAGAAATGCGGTCGGTAGTAGTTCAGGTTGAAGGAGGCGAAGTGCCGGAAGGCGTCGTCGCCGAGCTCGGCCAGGACCTCGGGCTCGGTGGTGTCGGCCAGGTCGAAATGGAAATAGACCCCGGTATCGCGGTTGTCGTAGATGGCCTGCTGGCCCTCGATGCGGTAGCAGGCCCGGCCGTCGAAGTAGGCGGTCAGGTCCGCGCGGCTCGGCTGATCCCGGTCTTTCTTGGTCCCGAAGTAGAGGTCGTAGCTCATAACCGCCCTTCTGCTGCGCTACGGAATGAACCTAGCCAAGCTGGCGCTTGGAAGGAAGCCCTAGTACCCGTTTCGGGTGTATTCGCCAGGGCCAGGGTGGCGTAAAGCAGAGGTAATTCCTAATCCTAGCGAAGATTCACGAGATCGTGTAGCTCCCGCATTTTTTCTGGTGGCGCCCGGCCGAATCGGCACCGGCGGAACCGCGTCCGAGGTCAGGCGGCATCCTCCGGCTCGATGACCAGGACCAGGTCGTGGGGCTCGACCCGGCTGCCGGTGGCGGCGACCACCTCGGTCACCCGGCCGCCGACCTCGGCGTAGACCCCGGTCTCCATCTTCATCGCCTCGATGACGAAGAGGGGGTCGCCGGCGGCCACGGTCTTGCCCGGGTCGCAGACCGTGACGATCACCCCCGGCATGGGGGCGCCGACCTGGCCGGGATCGGAGTCGTCGGCCTTGCGCCGCAGCTTGCCGGAGGCCGCCAAAGCCCGGTCCGGGACCTTGACGTTGCGCGGCTGGCCGTTCAGCTCGAAGAAGACCGTGCGCTGGCCGTCCTCGTCGGGATCGCTCAGCGCCAGGTAGGAGATGATCAGCGTCTTGCCCGCCTCGATCTCGACGTTGACCTCCTGGCCCGGCTCCAGGCCGTAGAAGAACACCGGGGTCGGCAGCACCGAGACGTCGCCGTAGCTGCGCCGGTGCTTGGCGTAGTCGACGAAGACCTCGGGATACATCAGGTAGGAGGAGAGCTCGCGCTCGCCGACGTGGCGCCGGGTCTTCTTCTCGGCCTCGCCCCGCGCCGCGTCCAGGTCGACCGGCGGCAGGATCGAGCCGGCGCGCACCGTGAGCGGCTCGGCGCCCTTGAGGACCTTCTTCTGCAAGGCCTCGGGGAAGCCGCCGTAGGGCTGGCCGATCTCGCCGCGGAACAGGGCGATGACCGAGGCCGGGAAGGCGACCTCGCGCTTGGGGTCGAGGATGTCCTCCGGGGTCAGGCCGTTGGAGACCATGAAGAGGGCCAGGTCGCCGACCACCTTCGAGGTCGGGGTGACCTTGATGATGTCGCCGAAGAGCTGGTTGACCCGGGCGTAGGCGACTTCGACCTCTTGCCAGTGCCGCTCCAGGCCCAGGGCGCGGGCCTGCTCGCGCAGGTTGGTGTACTGGCCGCCCGGCATGCCGTGGTCGTAGACCGAGGAGGCGCCGGCCCTGAGATCGCTCTCGAAGGCGCCGTAGTTGCGCCGCGCCGCCTCCCAGTAGGCGGCGGCGTCCCGCAGGGCCTGCCGGTCCAGGCCCGGGTCGCGGGCCCCGCCGGCCAGGGCGGCGACGATGCCGCCCAGGTTGGGCTGCGAGGTCAGGCCGCTCATCGGGTCGAGCGCGGCGTCGGCGGCGTCGACCCCCGCCTCGGCGGCGGCCAGGACGCTGGCGGCCGAGATGCCGCTGGTGTCGTGGGTGTGGAAGTGGATCGGGATCCCGACCTCGCCCTTCAGGGCCGTGACCAGGATCCGCGCCGCCTCCGGCTTGCAGAGGCCGCCCATGTCCTTGATCCCGAGGATGTGGGCGCCGGCCGATTCCAGCTCCTTGGCCAGGCTGACGTAGTACTTGAGGTCGTACTTGGCCTCGGCCGGGCTGGAGAGGTCGCCGGTGTAGCAGATCGCCGCCTCGCAGAGCTTTCCGGCCTCGCGGATGGCGTCGATCGAGACCCGCATGTTCTCGATCCAGTTCAGCGAGTCGAAGACTCGGAAGAGGTCGACCCCGGCCTCGGCGGCCTGGGCCAGGAAATGGCGGACTACGTTGTCCGGGTAGTTGCTGTAGCCGACCCCGTTGGAACCGCGGGTCAGCATCTGCAGCAGGATGTTGGGCACCGCCGCGCGCAGCTTCGCCAGGCGGTCCCAGGGGTCCTCCTTCAGGAAGCGCAGGGCGACGTCGAAGGTCGCCCCGCCCCAGCACTCCAGGGACAGGAGCTGCGGCAGCCGGTGGGCGTAGAAGGGCGCGACGGCGACCAGGTCGTAGCTGCGCATCCGGGTCGCGATCAGGGACTGGTGGGCGTCGCGCAGCGTGGTGTCGGTGATCAGGAGCCGCTCCTGATCCAGCATCCACCGGGCGAAGCCCTCCGGTCCCAGCTCCTCCAGGCGCTGGCGGCTGCCGGCCGCCGGCTCGGCCAGGACCTCGGCCGGCGAGATCTCGGGCGGGGCCACGGCCTCCAGGCGCGCCGGGCGCGGCCGGCCCTCGACCTCCGGATTGCCGTTGACCAGGACCTCGCCGATGAAGGTCAGGAGCCGGGTCGCCCGGTCGCGGCGCAGGTGGAACTCGAAGAGCTCCGGCGTCGTGTCGATGAAGGTCGTGGT
>JASJAL010000101.1 GCA_030067055.1 Kiloniellales bacterium
TCCTTGAAGCCGAGCTGGTTGTTGGCGTCCAGGGTGTCGAAGCCCCGGTCCTGGAGCCAGTAGGCGCGCAGCTTGTTGGTCAAGCCGATGCCCCGGCCCTCCTGAGCCAGGTAGAGGATGATGCCGCCGCCGGCGTCGGCGATGGCCTGGACCGAGGTCCGCAGCTGCTCGCCGCAGTCGCAGCGCAGGCTGCCGAAAAGGTCGCCGGTGAGACAGGCCGAATGGAGCCGGACCAGCACCGGTGTCCGGGTGTCGATCTCGCCGATGACGATCGCGACGTGGTCGATGCCGCTGCTTGCCGCCCGGAAGATGACGAAGCGGGTCTGCTCGCTGTCCGTGAGCGGTACCCGCGCCTCGCCGACGCGGATCAGCTTGCTTGACGTCGCTTCGACGTAGGCCGCCACCTGGGACCGCGTCACCGCGAGGATGTCGCCCAGGGCAACCTGCTTGCTGACTTCGGTCGCGGCCGCGCCGCGCAGCTCCCAGACCAGCACCGCCGGAACCAGGTGCGCTAGCTTGACCAGGGTCAGGCCGGTCTCGGCGCCGCTGGAGGCGACCAGCGCGTCCAGGCCGGAGGCCTCGGCCGGCTGCTTGTCGGGATCGACGGGCGTCGCGGCCAGTTGGTGCAGCCACTCGCGGGTCCAATGGGACGGCAGCCGCAAGGCGACCGGCCCTCCCTTGCCGTTGTCGAGCCCCAGGGCCTCGGCCCGCTCTGCGCTCAGGATCAGCTCCAGCTGCCCGGCGGAGAGACGCCTCAGTTCCTCCAGGGTTCCGGCCGGACAACACTCGACCGCCACGATCAGCCAGGACCGCTGACCATCGTTCAGTCGCACCACTCGCCCGCATCGCAGCTCTGACAGCGCTCGATCGACGAAGACCGTATCGGTTTTCCCGTTGATCGCCGCGAAGTCTGTTTCAGACTGCTCTTGGATCGATTGAATGCTGGGTAGGAAAGACTCTTTGTTTGCTCGCACGGCTCTGATGCTACTTTGGTTCAGATCTTGAACAAGGGACAAAAGTCTTACAGACCTGTGGCTTTTTTGGCCTGAGATCTTGGAGTTCTGCCTTGCCTGATGAACAACGAAACAAAGAAATTGTTCCCGAGGAGGCTTGGCAGCTGATCCTCGCGGTCCGACAAATGGTTCGCAGTGACGGGTTTCCTCTCGACGGCCTCGGCTTGCGCAGCGACCCGACCGGGACCGCCAACTTTGTAGCCGCAAACGAAGCAGACGCGCTGCTCGCGGTCAACCGTGATGGCGGTTGGCACAGCTTTGTCCAGCTTTCCGAAGAGGTTAGGCAAATCTTCGACCTCTATTTGCCTTTGACGCTGGGCTCCGAGAGCCGCCCCTCGACCCTGGCCCACCTGGGCCAGAGCCTTGACGGCCGCATCGCAACCGAGGGCGGTGACTCGTATTACGTCACCGGCGCGGCGAACATCCTCCATCTGCATCGCCTGCGCGCGCTGAGCGACGCGGTGATCGTCGGCGCCGGCACGGTCAAGCACGACGATCCGCAGCTAACCACGCGCCGGGCCCCGGGCGAGAATCCGGTTCGCGTGGTCATCGACACCGAGCGCCGCCTGACCGGTCCCTACAAGGTCTTCACCGACGGCGCGGCGCCGACCTTGCTGGTCAGCCGCGCCGGTGCCGGCGCCGAGCCGCTTCCGGATCACGTCCGCATCCTGGAGCTCGACGCCGAGGCGGAGCGGATTCCGCCGCCGGCGATCGTTGCTGCCCTGCGCGCCGAAGGCCTGCACTGCCTCTTCGTCGAGGGCGGCGGGGTCACGGTCTCGCGCTTCCTCGCCGCCGGGGTGCTGGACCGGCTGCAGGTCGCGGTCGCGCCGCTGATCATCGGCTCCGGCCGGCCGGCCTTCACCCTGCCGGCGGTGGCTCGTCTGGCAGAGGCGCAGCGGCCGCCTTGCCGCCGCTTCGAGATGGGCGAGGACGTGCTCTTCGACTTCGATCTTCGGGGTCAGAAGGGCTAAAGGGCAGCCTTGGTTACGCTCAGCCCTCGCTCGGATAGGCGAAGAGGTCCTCGTGCCCGACTCGAAGGCGGGCGTCTGACCGGGCCGCGAGGCGGCGGCGGCGGGCGGCCCAGTCTCGAAGCTCCTCGCCGCGGGCCGGGCCGATCTCCACCGCGGCGGCGAGGAAGCCCTCGAGCAGGGCCAGATGCAGCTCCCGCTCGCCGGCCTCGATGATCCAGTCGCTGGGCGCGGTCTCGACGCGGTAGCCCTTGGCGATCAGGGCGCGGGCCATGTGCTTGGGGGCCTCGGGGCCGAGCGCCGGGCCGAAGCCCTTGTCCTCGTTCTGGTGCCGATTGAAGAGCTCACGGATCAATGGGTCCAGGCGCTCCGACGGCCTCACCTCCAGGACTCCGTCGTAAGTCAGGACGAAGAAGACCGCGCAGCCTGCCGCCCGGCAGACCGCGGCCAGGCGATCGAACCACTCCGCCGAGACCAGGTCCATCAGCGCCGAGGCGGTCACGAGGTCGACCTCGGACAGGTCCAGGCTATCCAGGTCCTTCGCCAGATCGAGCTTGCGGCAAACGACCTCGACCCCGGACAGGGACTTGCCGGCCTCGGCGGCCAGCGCCAGCAGGCCCTCGTCGTGATCGACCAGTGTCCAACTCTGTGCCGGCTTCAGATGTGGGGCGAGAAATCGGAGGTTGGATCCAGTCCCGCTACCCAGGTCGAGGATCCGGACCTGTTCCTTGTCGGCGCAGAAGGCGGCGAGCCGCTTGGTCAGCTCCGGCGACCGGGCCGCGGCATCGGCAGGCTCGCGCAGTGCCAGCCAGTCGGCGGAGAAGCCCTTCACCGCGTCATCCTTCCCGCTCCGTAGCCGAGCGCCTCGGCGAAGAGTGCGGCGCTGTCCGACCAGCGCCGGAGACCTTCGCGCGCCCTCTGTGCCGCGGTGCGCAGCTCGGCGTAGGTGGCGGGCTCGGCGAGCAGCCGTCGCAGGGCCTCGGTCAGCGCCGCCTCGTCGCCGGGCGGCACCAGGATCGAAGCCTCGGCGGGTGCCGCTTCCGGGATGCCGCCGGTCCGAGTCGCCAGGACCGGGATGCCGTGGGCGACCGCTTCGGGGAAGACCATGCCGTAGCCCTCGTAGTGGGAGGCCAGCACGAAGAGATCGGCGCCATGATAGAGATCTTCCAGCTCCGAGTCGTCGATTTCGCCGAGAAAGGTCACGCGATCGTCCAGACCGGCTTCGCCGCAAAGGCGGCGCAGGCGCTCGGTCCAGGCCGGCTCCCGCGCCAGGCTGCCGGCGCAGGTCAGCCGCCAGTCCAGGTGCTTGAGCTGTGCCAGTGCGCCGAGGAGCAGATCGTGGCCCTTGCGCGGCACCAGGTTGGCGACGCAGAGCAAGGCCAGGGTGTCATCGCGCGAGCCCGCGGCCAGGGGCGCCGGGTCGACCCCGGGCGTCACCGGGGTGATCCGCTCGGCAGGCACGCCGTAGGGCGCCAGGGCCTCGGCAGTGTGGCGGCTGGTGGTGATGACCTGGGAGACCAGCTTCAGCGCCGCGGTCTCGGATTCGAAGAGCGCCTTCTGGCGCTCGGGCGTGAGGCCGCTCTCGGCGGCCAGGGGATGATGGACCAGGCCGATCAGATCGAGGCGGCCGGCCTGGGGCCGCAGCTCCTCGGGCAGGACGCCGAGCGCCAGCCCGTCGATGACCACCCGAGCACCGTCGGGCAGTTCGGCGAAGAGCCTCGCGGCCTGCTCCCGGATGGCCGTCGAGGGCGTGGGAAAGCCGTCGGGCAGGCTGTGCACGGCGACCTCCAGGCCGCCGTCGCGTAGGCCCTCGATGATCCGGGCGTCGTAGATGAAGCCGCCGGTCCGGGTCGCCGGATCGCCGGGCAGGACGAAATGGAGCGTCGCCACGCCGCCTTCCGGCCCCTCGCCCTAGAGCGCGCCTTCGTAGGCCGCCCAGGCTACGTGGGATTCATGCAAGGTGACCTTGAGCGCGGTCAGCCCGGAGGCGTTCGGCCCCAGGTCGCCGCCGGCGATGGCGGCGGCCATGCGGTCGAAGATCACCCGGGCCATGAACTCGGTCGTGGTGTTCTGGCCTTCGAACTCTGCAACCTCGTCGAGGTTCTGGAAGTTGAGTGCGCCGAGGGTCTTGTGCAGCTCCTCGCTGGCCAGGCCGATGTCGACCACAATGCCGTCCGCGTCCAGCTCCTTGCGGCGGAACTCGACGTCGACCACGTAGGTGGCTCCGTGGAGCTTCTGGGCCGGGCCGAAGACCTCGCCCCGGAAGCTGTGCGCGATCATGAAATGGTCTCTGACGCAGACGCTGTACATTCCTCATTCCCCATAGGTGATCCGGTGACAAAGTACGCCGGCCGGGGCTTGGTATAGCGAGCGCAGGGTCTCTGGCAATGCCCCAAACGCGGACTCGCCGGTAATCAGCGCGTCGAGCCGCGGCTCGGTCAGCAGGTCCAGGGCCTTGGCCAGGCGCCGTCGATGGTCCCAGCGGGCGCGCCGGGCCGCGGCGACCTGGCCGACCTGGGACGACTTGAGCGTGAGGCGCCGGGCGTGGAAATCCTCGCCCAGTGGCAGGGCGACCGCGCGGTCGCCGAACCAGGACATCTCGATCACCGTGGCCTCGAAGCCGGCGATCTCGAGCGCCGTGACCAGCCCCTCCGGAACGCCGCTGGCATGGAACACCATGTCGCAGTCGGCCGCCGCGGCCGCCGGCGTGGCGAAGGGAACGCCGAGCCGCTCGGCGATCTCGGCCTTGTCCGGGTCGATATCGATGAGCTGGACCCGAAGGCCAGGCACTTGCGCCGCCAGGTGAGCGAGCAGGCAGCCCACCACGCCAGCACCGATGACCGCGACCCGGTCGCCCGGCCGCGGCGCGCCGTCCCAGAGACCGTTGAGCGCGGTTTCCATGTTGGCGCCGAGCACCGCCCGCCCGGCGGGCAGGCCTTCCGGCAGCGGCAGAGCCATGGCTTCCGGAACGAGGTAGCGGGTCTGGTGCGGGTAGAGGCAGAAGACCTCGCGGCCCTGCAGCGCCGCCGGGCCCTGCTCGATCAGCCCGACGCTGGCGTAGCCGTACTTGACCGGCCAGGGGAAGTCGCCCTCCTGGAAGGGCGCCCGCATGGCCTTGTATTGGCTCGGCGGGACGCCGCCGCCGAAGATCAGGCATTCGGTGCCGCGGCTGATGCCGCTGTAGAGCGTCCGGACCAGGACCTCGCCCTCGCCGGCGGCCGGCAGATCGGCCGCGCGGATCTCGCCGGTCAGGGCGCCGGTGATCCAGAAAGCCTCGGCGGCAGGTGCCACGGCGGCTCAGCCCCGGGCTTTGAGGCGGCAGTAGACGTCGCCCGAGAGGTCGTCGATGGCCAGGTTGTCGAGCCAGGCACCGAGGGCGCCGGCATCGCTCCACTGGGGCAGCTCGAAGCGCATCTGCTCGCCCATGGAGACGTTGAACTCGTAGTCGCCCAGGGCCTGAAGGCGCTCGATGCAGGCGAAGGCACCGTCGAGCGCGGCCGGAATGAATTCGAAGGACAGGCTGGGCAGGGCGGCGCCGAGGCCTTTCAGGACCTCCGGCTCGAAGCCCTCGACGTCGATCTTGCAATAGGCCGGCCGGCCGTGCTGCGCGATCAAGGTGTCGAGCGTGGTCACCTCGACGGTCACCCGGCCGTCCCAGGAGACCTCGCTGAAGGAGGCGGCGCGCCCGACCGACTTGATCCAGTCGCGCGACAGGGTCGTCACCGTCGGATAGCGGCTGCTGACATAGAGCTCGGCTTCGCCGGGTGCCGCACCCAGCGCCTTGTCGACCAGGGTCACCTCGGGGTTGTCGCCGTAGAACCGATGCAGCAGCCACTGGAAGCGCGGCTGCGGCTCGACCGCGACCACCCGCGCGCCGAGCTTGAGCATGGTCCGGACGTGGTTGCCGACGTGGGCGCCGACATCGAAGCAGAGATCGCCAGGGTCGATGAACTGCCGGTAAAAGCTGCAATGGGCCCTGCTGCGCAGCGGGTTTCCGTAATAGATCGAGACCGAACGGGCGAGCCCGCGTAGCTCGCTGAGGGCGATCATGACGGCTCCTGTCCTCCCAGTCTTGGCGCCCGCGCTTCGAGGCGGCGGGCGCAGCGAAGTCCTAGTTCTGGCGGATCGCCTCGAACTCGATGATCAGCTCGACCTCGTCGCCGACCCAGCCGTTCTCCACGGCATAGGTCATGCCGAACTCGCTGCGCTTCACCGTGCCGCGCACCGAGACCCCGACCACGTAGGGCGGGCCGGCGCCGAAAGGGTAATCGCCGATCTTGTTCTTGATGACCTGCAGGGTGATCGGCCGGGTGACGCCGAGGATGGTCAGATCGCCGGTCACCTCGCCGCTGTTCTCGCCGGTCGGGCGAGCCTCGCGGCCGACGAAGCGGATCTCCGGGTGGTCGTCGACGTCGAGGAAGTCGCTGCCCTTGACGTGCTTGTCGCGGCGGTCGTGGTTGGTGAAGACGCTGTCGGCCTGGATCGTCACCTCGATGTCGGTGACCGCCGGCGCGGCCTCGTCGAAGGTGAAGCTGCCGCCACCCTCGAGGAACATGCCCAGGGTGTCGGCGTAGCCGATGTGATGGACCAGGAAGCCGACGCTGAAATGGGCCGGATCGATCTCGTAGCGGGCCGGGTTCGCCTGGGCCGGTGGGGCGATCGCGCCGGTGAGGCCGCCGCCCAGGATGGCAATCAGGGCCAGCCAGCTCGCGCGCTGGCCGAAGGCCAGCCAACTCGAATTTCTCGACAAGGTCTCTCGTCTCCTCTCCCAGGCCTGGCGGATCAGCCCGGAGACATCGCGGAGAAAGGACGCGATGAGAGCGGTCAGGCCGATCGCGGCGAGCCAGGCACTCCATACGGCTGGCACGATCGGTGCCAAGCATATGACCAGCGCGCCGACTTGTAGAGCGCAGATTGCCTTGCGGCGCAAGCTGGGCGCCAGAGGCGCGCGCAGCGGCGCCCAGGCCAGGCTGGCGAGGACGAAGAGGTAGCGCAGCAGCCCCGACAGCAGGATCCAGGGACCTGCCTTCCCGGCGCTGAAGACCAGCAGCGACAGGACCAGGACGAAGAGGGCGTCGGTCTCCATGTCGAAGCGGGCGCCGAAATGGGTGCATTCCCGGCGTCGGCGGGCGACCCAGCCGTCGACGCCGTCGAGCAGGAATGCGACCAGGGCGAGGGCGAAGAACAGCCAGGCCAGCGGCGGATCGAGCGCCGCCAGGACCAGGGCCCCGGCCAGGGGGCAGATCAGGATCGCCCGCGCGAGGGTGACTCCGTTGGCACAACCGAAGCGTTTATCCGGCAGGAACTGGCTGGCCGCGACCAGGACGCCGAGGACGACCAGAGCGCCCAGGGACAAGGAGGTCAGGTAGTAGGGCAGGCCCAGGTCCATGCCCGCGGCGATGCCGGAGGTGACGCCCGCGAGCAGGCTCAGGGCGCCCAGCAGGGTCATGGCGACGCCGGGCGCCGGGGCGGTCGGTAGGGCGGCCAATCTCGGTCGCGGGATCATTTTGGTCCGCTGCGGTGTTAATCGGTGCGGTTGTTTGTCTAACGCCGTGCGGTCCCGGTCTATTCCGTCCGCCCGGGCCCGGTCACGGGCGTGAACAACCTTGGTCACGAAACCGTGGCCACCCCTAGCGTGGAGGACCAAAAGCCTCTATGTCCATTGGCGCGATGCGGGCCAAGGTCCGGCCGACCGGGGCCGCCGGCAAACCGGCGGGGATGAGGCCAGGCCGAAGGCTCGTATCACTTGCCGCAGAGGAATTTCCTGCGGCGTCGCCAGGTTCGGCCCGTTGGGGGAGACGGATTAGTGATAAGCCGTGGGAGGATGCCTGCCGTGAAGACTTCGCTAAACATTGCCACAAAAGTGTTGCTTTTCGTTGCGCTGCACAACAGCCAGCATTTCTGTCGTGCAAATGCATGAAATTCCAATCGTCGTGCATTTGGACGCTACGGATCTGTTAACTGAGACTGGTTGAAGTGCTTTGCGTGCCATTCTAGCTCCCCGACCCGATGCGCTCGATCGTTCCTGGTCCCTGACCGTTCGGCGGCGCCGCTTCCTCTTCGCTCTGCTTGTTGGTCTGACCGTCGCCGCGGCGGTCTTCGTCATGGCCAGGATACTGCTGGGCGACGGCCTGAACCTCTTCGAAGCCGGCATCCTGGCCTGTTTCGTGATGACCATTCCCTGGATCGCGATCGGGTTCTGGAACTCGGTCATCGGCGTGACCTTGGCCCTGGGCGGGCGCGGGGTCGAAAAGACCAGCCCCTTCATGGCGCGGGTCGACGACAGGGCGCCGATCGATACCCGGACCGCCTTGATCATGCCGATCTACAACGAGGACCCGGGACGGGTCTTCGACCACATCGAGCGGATCCTGGCCTCGCTGGACGACACCGGCGCGGCCCGCCATTTCGAGTTCTTCCTGCTGAGCGACACCAACAAGCCGGAGATCGCCGCAGAGGAAGAGCAGCGCTTCGCCGAACTTTCCAAGCGGGACCCGCGGCCCGGGCGGCTGCACTACCGCCGCCGCCAGGACAATGTCGGCCAGAAAGCCGGCAACGTCCGGGACTTCTGCGAGCGCTGGGGCGAGGACTTCGACTTCATGGTGGTGCTCGACGCCGACAGCATCATGACCGGCGGGACCCTACTGCACATGGTCCGGGTCATGCAGGCCAACGAGCGGCTCGGCATCCTGCAGACCCTGATCGCCGGCCTGCCGGCGCGCAGTGCCTTCGCCCGCATCTTCCAGTTCGGGATGCGCCAGGGGATGCGGACCTACACCATGGGCAGCGCCTGGTGGCTGGGCGAGGACGGCCCCTACTGGGGGCACAACGCGATCATTCGGGTCGCGCCCTTCATCGCCCACTGCGAGTTGCCGATCCTGCCCGGGCGCGCGCCGCTTGGCGGCCGAATTCTGAGCCACGATCAGGTCGAGGCCGCGATGATCCGCCGCGGCGGCTACGAGGTTCGCGTCCTGCCCGCCGAGCTGGGCAGCTACGAGGAGAACCCGCCGACGATCCTCGACTTCATCAAGCGCGACCTGCGCTGGTGCCAGGGCAACATGCAGTACTTTCAGCTGCTGAACAT
>JASJAL010000102.1 GCA_030067055.1 Kiloniellales bacterium
CCGATCAAATCAGCGGCTGCGACCCCGACGAGACCGAGGCCTATGTCCAGGAAAGCTACCGCGAGCGCCTCTACTGAGGCCGCCGACCCGGCGGCCGGGCTCTCGGCCCTGCTGACCGAGGTCCGCGCCTGCCGGCTCTGCGCCGCCGAGCTGCCGCTGGGGCCGCGGCCGGTCTTGCGCGCCCATGCCGACGCCCGCGTGATGATCGTCGGCCAGGCACCCGGAACTAAAGTTCATGCCAGCGGCATCCCCTGGAACGATAATTCCGGTCTGCGCCTGCGCGACTGGCTGCAGACCGAGCCCGAGACCTTCTACGACGAGACCCGCATCGCCATCGTGCCGATGGGCTTCTGCTATCCCGGCCGCGAAGACCGCGGCGGCGACAAGCCGCCGCGCCCGGAATGCGCGCCGGCCTGGCATCCGCGCTTGCAGGCCGCCTTGCCAAAGGTCGAGCTGACCCTGCTGGTCGGCCTCTACGCCCAGGCCCGCTACCTGGGTAAGGCGCGCAAGGCGAACCTGACCGAGACGGTCCGGGCCTGGCGGGATTACCTGCCCGACTACCTGCCGTTGCCCCATCCGAGCTGGCGCAACACGGCCTGGCTGAAGCGCAACCCCTGGTTCGAGACCGAGCTGCTGCCCGACCTGCGTGATCGGGTCAGGGGGCTGATCTAGACCATCTTGACCTGCGTCATGGTCCCGGACCGGAGGCCGGCGTCTTCTGAAAGAGCACCGCCGCCAAAGCCGGGAGACCGCCGATGACAGAGCCATCGAAGATTACCGCGCACGCCGGCGCCGCCCTGAGCGCCGAAGAGATCCGCCGCATCGCGGGCGACATCTCCGACGCCAGGGTCCTGGCGATCCTCGACCTGGACGCCACGCGCGACGAGCTCGAGCAGGCCGTCGCCTGGGCCGAAGGGCAATCCGACGTGCTCGGCGAGCAGGAGCTGCCGCTCTCCGGGGTGGTCGGCGAGCTGCACGAAATTCTCACCGCCGGCGAGGAGTGGGAAGAGGAACGTCAGGCCGATTGATCGGGACGGTAGGCGGGCTGCCCACCGCTACCCCTCCGTCCGGCGGTCCGATGGACGGAGGCGGTGAAGCAGCCCGCTCCTGCCGTCTCGGGTCCTGGAGTCTCAAGAGCGGTCTATCCGCCCCTAAGCTCCATCCACCCTCGACTGCAGCCCGCAACCGGGCTCACCGGGGCAGACCTAGTGTCGTCGCCGCGACCGGCGTCGCCGCCGTAAATCGACGACCTTTCAGGAGCCTATAACAGGTCTGGAGCGAAAATCGTGATCTGCATCATGGTCTCCCGTTTCATCCACCGGCTGGAGCCCTAGCCGGATGGAGATCGCGGTCGAGTGCTACGCCGGATACCGGGGCGAGGAGACGCCACGCGCGCTGAATTTCGACGGGCGAAGGGTCGAGGTCGTCGATGTCCTGGACCGCTGGCTGGCACCGGATCACCGCTACTTCAAGGTCTTGGGTCGCGACGGCGCGCGCTACATCCTGCGCCACGACACCGCGAGCGGGCGCTGGAGCGTCACCTTCTACGACCGGACGGCGCCGCGCTGACAGGCCCGCGGCGGCTTGATCTCCCTCAATGCGGAACGCAGCGGCTTGCGCGCCAATACGAGGGTGAACGCAAGGACGACATCGCTTAGCCAATGGCCTGAGGCGCTTGCCGCAGACGACACCCTGGCCAAGCGCGGTTGGTCGCACGAGGCTCATGATGCAGACGTCCGTCTGCGAGCCTGGGGGCCGACCTCGGCCGCAGCCTTCGAAGAAGCCGCCACTGCCATGACCGCAGCGATCTGCGAGCCCGAGCGAGTCCGGGCCCGGACCGCGGTCCGGATCGCCTGCGCGGCGCCGGACCAGGAGCTGCTGCTGGTCGAGTGGCTAAACGTGTTGGTTTACGAGATGGCGACCCGCGGCATGCTGTTCGGCCGCTTCGACGTGATCATCGACGATCATCAGCTGCGGGCCATCGCTTGGGGAGAGGAGATCGATCGCGAGCGTCACCGGCCGGCCACCGAAGTCAAGGGTGCGACCTATACCGCACTCGAAGTCGGGCGCCAGGACGACGGCACCTGGATCGCGGCCTGCGTGGTCGACGTCTAGAGATCTGAGCGGCGAACCATGGACACAAGGCGGCTGATGCATATCAACGACTTCGAATGGCAAATCGCGCCTTTCGGCAATATGCGTGTGCCTGCGGTCATCTTTGCCGACGAGGACCTGATCCAAGGTATGGACGAAAAGGTATTCGAGCAGGTCACCAACGTGGCCTGCCTCCCGGGGATCGTGAAGGCCGCCTACGCCATGCCGGACGCCCACTGGGGCTACGGCTTCCCGATCGGCGGCGTCGCCGCGTTCGATCCGGATCTGGGCGGGATCGTCTCCGCCGGAGGTGTGGGTTTTGACATTTCCTGCGGGGTCCGCTGCATGCCGAGCGGACTGACCCGCGCCGCGATCGAGGCACGGCAGACCGAGCTGGCCGACGCGCTTTTCGTGGAGGTCCCGGCCGGTGTCGGCAGCCACGGAGAGATCACCCTGTCGGACGAGGAAATGACCGCCATGCTCTCGGGGGGCGCCGCCTGGGCGCTGGACTGCGGTTACGGCCGGCAGTCCGACCTCGAGCGAATCGAGGAACGGGGCTGCATGCCCGGCGCCCGGCCCGACTTCGTATCGGCGCAGGCGCGCAAGCGGCAGCGCCGCGAGATGGGAACCCTGGGCTCGGGCAACCACTATCTCGAGGTCCAGGAGGTGACCGCAGTCCACGACGCCAAGGCGGCCGCCGCCTTCGGTCTGGAACTAGGTGAGATCGTGGTCAGCATCCACTGCGGCTCCCGCGGGCTCGGCCATCAGATCGGCACCGAGTTCCTGCGCGACATGGTGCTGGCCGCGCCCGAACACGGCATCGACCTGGTCGACCGCGAGCTGGCCTGCGCGCCGATCCATTCGGAGATGGGCGAGCGCTACCTGGGCGCCATGCGCGCCGCGATCAACTGCGCTCTCGCCAACCGGCAGATCATTGGCCACCTGACCCGGCAGGTGTTCCGGCGCTTCTTCCCTGAGGCCGACTTGCCGTTGCTGTTCGACGTCTCGCACAACACCTGCAAGGCCGAGATTCATCGGACCGACGGCGAGCGCCGCGAACTCTACGTTCACCGTAAGGGCGCGACCCGCGCCTTCGGGCCTGAGCACCCAAGCCTGCCGGCAGCGCTGCGGGGAGCCGGACAGCCGGTGCTGATCGGTGGTACCATGGGTTCGGCGTCCTACGTCCTGGCGGGCGCTGTGGGCAACGAGCTTCGGGGGTTCTCGTCCGCCTGCCACGGTGCTGGGCGCAAGATGAGCCGGCACCGAGCGCGCAAGACCTGGCGCGGGCAGGCTTTGGTCGACGAGCTGGCGGCGCGAGGCATCGCAATCCGCAGCCCTTCGGACCGCGGTGTCGCCGAGGAGGCGCCGGGAGCATACAAGGACGTGGTCGGGGTGGTGGAGGCCGCGGAGAAGGCGGGCTTGGCGCGCAAGGTAGCGCGGCTGGAGCCAGTCATTTGCATCAAGGGTTAGCAGTAGGGGAGCAGGAGATGGACGTTCCTTTGGAGTTGAGCTTTCGCAACATGGATTCTTCGGACGCGGTGGAAGCCCGCGTGCGCGAAAAGGTCGAAAAGCTGGAGCAGTACTTCGGCCGCATCAACTCCTGTCGGGTCGTGGTCGAGGCGCCGCACCGCAGGCACAACAAGGGCAAGATTTACCACGTGCGGATCGAGATCGGCGTGCCGGGTCGGGCGCCGCTGGTGGTCAGCCGCGACCCGGGGCAACGTCACGACCACGAGGACGTCTACGTCGCGATCCGCGACGCCTTCAACGCCGCCAAGCGGATGCTCGAGGACCATTCCCGGAAGAGCGCCGGCAAGGTCAAGGCCCACGAGGCGCCGCTGCACGGCAAGGTGACCAACCTGCACGACTTCGAGGGCTATGGCTTCGTCACCCTGAGCGACGGCCAGGAGGTCTATTTCCACAAGAACGCGGTGATCAATGGCGGCTTCGAGAAGCTCGAGCTGGGCGACCCGGTGCGCGTGGCGATGATCGAGGGCGAAAGCGAGAAGGGCGCCCAGGCGACCGCGGTCACCCCAATTGGCAAACACCATATCGTGGAGTGACGGCACGGCGCACCTCGCTGGCAGAACGTGGCTACGAGCCCCGAGCCGGTGCCGACTTGCAGGTCTCGGGAAACATCCCCTCCAAACCTTCCTACATCGAGGGGCGCGTGCGCGGGGTGGGGGTGGCTCCTTGATCTATGCAAGCCAGAACGAGGCGGGAAACTAAGGAATAGGGTGGCTGTTCGCACCTATCGACAAGCTGCCCAAGCCTCGGGCGTGAACTCATCAACGGTGATCAAGCCCGCGACAGCCGGACATCGGCTTTCGAGGCACGTCCGGACGCCACGTCGCCGAGAGACTATGGGGCAAACTAGCCAATCTCGGACAAACTCTCAGACCACTTCGATGTCCGATACTCAAGGCGCCTGAAACTGCATACCCATTCGATCTAAGCAAGAGAAAGGCCGAAAGAATCCCGCTACTAAGTTGCTACCATCGGAAATGGAGCCTCCTTGGCCGTTGAATCGATGTGCAAATCCCGCGTACTTGGCATTCAATCGGGAGAAAAAATTCAAGGTTGAGCTCAGGCAAACTCCATCGGATCGCTGAGGGATCGGAGAGGCAGGATGGACATCGTGACTGCTCTGGCGATCGCAACGATCGCGATCGTGCTAGTATTCGACTATACCAACGGCTTTCACGATGCCTCGAACATAGTCGCCACGGTCATCGCGTCGCGCGCCATGACGCCGATCCAGGCGGTCATCCTGGTCGCTATCTTCGAGTTCCTGGGCCCACTCCTGGGCGGCACTGCCGTAGCCAACACCATCGGCAAGTTCATCGACGTGAGTGCGCTGGCCGGGATCACCTCGCTCGGCATTATCTTGGCCGGCGTGATCGGTGCCATCGTCTGGAACCTAGGGACCTGGTGGTTCGGCATTCCCTCTAGCTCATCCCATGCTCTCGTTGGCGGTCTGATCGGCCCGGTCGTGGTCTCGGCCGGTTTCGACTACGTGGTCTGGGGCTTCAGGGAACTGTTTCTGCACGGCCATGTGACCGGCGTGACCAAAGTGTTGCTAGCCTTGATCCTCTCCCCAATTATCGGCTTCTGGGTCGGATTTGCCCTACAGCGCTTCACCGGCTTGCTGCTGCGCGGGGCCCGTCCATCTCTCAACCGCTACCTGCGCCGATCCCAGATTGCGACCTCCGCCTGGCTGGCTTTCTCACATGGCACCAATGACGCCCAGAAGAGCATGGGCATCATCACCCTGGTGCTGTTGACCGGCGGCCTGATTACCAGTTTTGAGGTGCCGTTCTGGGCGATCCTCGCGTGCGCCGCCGCGATTACTTTGGGCATACTGTCAGGAGGCTGGCGCATCGTGCGCACAGTCGGCTTCGGCATCTACAAGGTTCGGCCGCTGCACGCGCTAAACGCCCAGGTGAGCGCAGCAGGCGTGATCTTCGGAGCAGCTTTGGTCGGCGGGCCGGTGTCGACCACCCACGTAGTGAGCTCGTCGATAATGGGGATCGGTGCATCGGAACGCCCAAGGTCCGTGCGCTGGGCGAAGGCCAAGGAGATTGTCTCGACATGGTTGATCACGATTCCGGGGGCGGCCACGATCGGCGTCCTAGCCTGGTTCGTGGTGCAGGTGCTCCTATAATGCCACGATGGCCAACCGAATCGGACCGCAGATATTTCGCGCCGTGCAGCTTGGAGGAAATTGCAATGACTGGAGGTTCGGGGAACGTCGTAACGAAACTGGTCGATCGCGTTTTTCCACGCATGCCGGACTTCTACGGCTTGATGAACGACCAGTGCGATCTCCTCGTGACCGCAATGGAGCAGTTCGTCGAGTACATGCGGACTGGCGACCCCAATACCGGCAAGCAGATCGCGAGTGTTTTGGAGAAACATGGTGACGAGCTGAAAAGGCGCAACATGCAGGTCCTCAACAAGGCCTTCGCGACGCCGATGGACCGCGAGGAGATCTATCGTGCGATCGAAGGCATCGACCACGTCCTAAACTACGCTAAGACCACGGTGCGCGAGATGGAGGCATTCGACGTCGACCCGGACGGCCACACCCTCGATATGGCCATCCATCTGAAGGATGGATCCCAAGCCTTGCAGGCGGGCTTCCGCAAAATCGCCACTGCGCCAGCGCAGGCCGAGTCAGATGCCCAAGCCGCACGCAAGGCTGAGCGTCAGATCGAGAAGTGCTACCGCCGAGCGCTGGCCGAGCTTCTCAAAGCCGAGGCATGCCACACTAAGCTACAAGAGAAGGGCGGTGGCACTGGCACGGAGGCGCTGCGCTGCATGACCGAGATCCTGAAGCGGCGCGAGATCTACCGCCACCTGTCCAACGGCGGTGATCGACTGGCGCACGCCGGACAGACCCTACACGACATCATAGTCAAGATCGCCTGATGCTCAGCTTCTGATTGCGTGGCCCGACGGCGCGTGCCGTCACCATCGCCCCCTGGCGGCGCAATCCGAACGAGACGTGGAGCGGCATCATTAGTCCCGTGCACGGGACGAAAGCAGCAAAGTAGGCTCTCGCAAATCTGGGACACTGGCAACTTCGAGTGACTCTCCTCGCCTACAGCCAAGCCCCCTATCCCTATCCGCTCTCGGCTGGCTCCGGATCTTCGGTGGCGGCGGGTTGCGGGCGCCTGATCGTCACCCGGCCAATCCGCCGCGGTGATGCCTCGGAGATCTCTACCTCCAGGCCACTAATGATAAAAATGGCGTCTTTCTCAGGAATCGAATCGGTGCGGGTCAGGATCCAGAGACTCACCGTATCGGTGGGTTTACCCGGAAGCTCTAGGCCGAAGAAATCTTCCACGACGCGCAGCTCTGTCGATCCGTCGACGGCTAGCTCGTGCTCGGAAACCTCGGTCGCCATGGCCTGTGCAACGTCACTTTCGTCGTAGATTTCACCCACCAGTTCTTCGAGGAGGTCCTCGAGGGTCACGATGCCCCGGATCACGCCGTATTCATCCACGACTATGGCAAGGTGGCGCCTGTTTCGCAGCAGTTTCGAGAATAGCTCATCGATGTCGTGGTACTGGGAGACGTACAAGGGGTCGTGGGCGATCTCGTCGAGCCGAGCATTGCCCCTGTTCTCGGCCACTGCGGTGAGCAGATCGCGCAGATACATTATCTTGTAAAGGTTGTGTCGATTCTCGTCGTGAAGTGGAATACGGGTGTATGAGCCTTCCGCCACCGAAGGCAACGCCTCGGTGACCGTTTTGCTTCCTTCGAGCGCGAAAACGTCGCTAAGCGGCGTCATCACGTCCCGGACCTTGAGGTCATGAAACTCGAACACGCGCTCGATGATTTTGCGCTCGCCGTGGTCTATCGTGCCCTCCCGCTCCCCGTGCCCCAGCATGCTTATCAGCTCCGACTCGGTAACCGTAGGGTCGCCCTTTGCGCCGGTCCGCTCGTGTACCCAAGTGGTGAACTTGCCGAACATCCAGACGAGCGGGAACATCAAGCGCATGAAGGCGAGCATTAGCGGTGCGATGGCGAGCGAAATTCGCTCCGAGTAGCGAGTCGCGAGGCTCTTCGGCGTAATTTCACCGAAGATCAGAATCACGAGGGTCAATGCGCCGACAGCGATGCCGGGGCCCGCGCTGCCGAACCATCTCGATGCGAGAACCGTCGCCATGACCGAAGCCGCGATGTTCACGAGATTGTTTCCGATAAGTATCGTCGTCAGCATTTGAGAGGGGTCTCGCTTCAGCTGATGCAGCGCGCGCGCGCCGTGCCGACGCTCCTTGACGAGGCCTTCGACCCGAGCGATGGATAGGTTAACCAGGGCCGTCTCCGACCCGGAGAACACGCCGGAGAGGATCAACAGCACCAGCAGTATGACGAGCTCTATCATGGATTCAACCGACCGCCCCCTCGATCGCGGGCCGGCCGGCCGACCTGCCCCCTTCGGATGGTGCCAAGCACTAGTTTAGACTCCCAGCGGTTTGGCGAAAGCGTCGATCTGTCTGGGGCCAATCCAGAGTGCAGGACGGATCGACGCGGTGGTGCCGGATGGCCGCCGGCGCTGACGGCAGACAGTCCGAAAGGGGTCATCTTGCAACCAACGTTTAGCCTGGATGTAAGACCGCTCTCGAAAGTGCATAGGACATGGCTACGCCGCGTTCCAGCTATGGCTTCGCGTGTGTGAGTGCACGGTCAAATCCGCCCCGACTCAGCGGGCCGCATCCTCGATGGCTTCCATGTCGTCGTCGGAGTAGCCGAAGTGGTGGCCGATCTCGTGGATCAGGACGTGGCGCACGACGTGGGTCAGGTCCTCCTCGCTGTCGCACCAGTAGTCGAGGATCGGGCGGCGGTAGAGGTAGACCATGTCGGGCTGCTGCGGCGTGTCCGAAACGCTCTTGCGGGTCAGGTCCACGCCCTGGTAGAGCCCGAGCAGATCGAAGGCCGACTCGCAGTCCAGCTCCTCCAGGATCTCTTCGTCGGGAAAGTCCTGGACCCGGATGACGACGTCCTTGGCGTGGACCCGCAGCGCCTTGGGGATCGCGGCGAAGGCCTCGCGGGCGATGCTGTCGAGCTCTTCGACCGAGGGCGGGGGACCGAAATGCTTCATGGTCGTGCCCTTCCGAGGCCGGCCCCCGGCCCGAAGCCTTGACCGCGCGCGCGGCGGTCACCACTGTTTCCAGACAAAGAGGCAACCGGGAGGCGGGCAAGCATGGTCGAGAAACTCTCAGCCGAGGCGCGCGCGGCGGGGCTCGCGGCGCTTTCGGGCTGGCGCGAGGTCGAGGGCCGCGACGCGATGGAAAGGTCCTTCACCTTCAAATCCTTTACCGAGGCCTTCGGCTTCATGGCGCAGGTCGCCCTCCACGCCGAGAAGATGGATCACCATCCGGAGTGGTTCAACGTATACAATCGCGTCGAAATCACCTTGTCGACCCACGATTGCGG
>JASJAL010000012.1 GCA_030067055.1 Kiloniellales bacterium
GAGTTCGTGGCCCCGCTGTTCTCGATGATTCCCAGCGAGGCCTTCTCGCTGCAGTCGATCCAGCTCTTCCTGTCGCTGGTCCTGGTCGCCATGGCCTGCATCCTGATGGGCGCTGGGCTGCCGACCACCGCGCTCTACATCATGCTGGCCTCTGTCGCCCAGCCGGCCTTGGCGCAGCTCGGCGTGCCGGCCCTGGCCTCGCACATGTTCGTGCTCTACTACGGCGTTATCTCGGAAATCACGCCACCGGTCTGCGCCTCGGCCTACGCGGCGGCCGGCATCGCCGGGGCCAATCCCTTCCGCACCGGCATATCGGCCTTCACGCTGGGCATCGGCAAGCTGATGGTACCCATGGTCTTCGTCTACGCGCCGACCATGCTGATCGTGCTGCCGGAACACTTCACCCTGGTGAGCTTCCTGCAGGTCGCCTTGACCTGCGCCTTCGGGATCTTCGCCATCGCCACCGCGGTGACCGGCTACTTCCTGGCGAACATGGGCGTGCTCAGCCGCATCGTCATGGCGGTCGCCGGGCTGTTCCTGGTCGCGCCCAGCCTGAACTCCGACCTCCTGGCCCTGTTGATCGCCGCGCCCGTCGTGCTGCTGCAGGTCTTGGCGCTGCGTCGCGCAGCCCCCGAAGCTGCGGCGGCCGACTGAGGTGAGCGCGCCGCTCGGCAGGCTGGACAGCTTCCCCCGCGCCGCGCTCGGGCATCTGCCCACGCCCCTCGAGGCGCTGCCCAACCTCAGCGCCGACGTCGGACGGCAGCTCTTCGTCAAGCGCGACGACTGCAGCGGCCTGGCCCTCGGCGGCAACAAGGTCCGACAGCTCGAGTTCTACCTGGGCGAGGCATTGGCGCAAAAGGCGGACACGGTCCTGATCACCGGGGCCGTGCAGTCCAACTTCGTGCGCCTGGCCGCGGCGGCGGCCTGCAAGCTGGGCCTGGCCTGCGAGGTCCAGCTGGAAGAGCGCGTGCCGGGCAAGGGTGAAACCTACCGGCAGTCGGGCAACGTGCTGCTGGACCAGTTGCTGGGTGCCAAGATCCATCACTATCCGGAGGGCGAGGACGAGGTCGGCGCCGACCGCCGGATCAACGAGATTGCCGAAGCGCTGAAAGGGGAGGGACGGCGGCCCTACGTGATTCCCCTGGCGCCCGGCCATCCGCCCCTGGGCGCCCTGGGCTACGTTGCCGCGGCGCGGGAGCTGCTGGCGCAGACCGAGGCGGCCGGGCTCGACTTCGACGAGATCGTCGTCGCGTCGGGCAGCGGCCACACCCATGCCGGCCTGCTGTTCGGCTTGCGTGCCCTCGGGTCCGCGGTGCCGGTCACCGGCATCTGCGTGCGCCGCGCCGCCGAGATCCAGCACCCGCGCATCGACCGCCGCTGCCAGGAGATCGCCGATCTGATCGGCGCGCCGAACCCCGTCGCGGCGGCGGACATCGTTCTCGACGACCTGGACCTGGCGCCCGGCTATGGCCGGCTCAATCCGGCGCTGCGCGAGGCCGTCGCCCTGGCGGCGCGGCGGGAAGGCCTGCTGCTGGACCCCGTCTACACCGGCCGGTCCTTCGCCAGCCTGCTGCGCCGGGCGGCGGACCTGGCGGAGGGCGCCAGACTGCTTTTCGTCCACACCGGCGGCACGCCGGCGCTCTTCGCCTACCCGGAGGATTTCGGCGGCCCTGGTCAGGGGCGTCCGGCCTAGCTCTCGGATTGGGCTAGTTATTTTTGGTTAAGCCCTAGTTGCTATATTCCGCGTCGTGAGGGCTTTGAAGGCGCAATCCATGCGAAATCCGGATCGGACGTCCTGGCGCGGTCTGCTGCCGGCCGCCGGCGTTCTGTTGGTTGGGGTAATATTCCTGGCTGGCCTCACGGCCGCGCCCAAGTCATGGCGCGGGCAGCTGGCCCTGGTCTTCTCGCCGAGCGCGACGGCGGCCGAGGTGATGGCGGCGGTGGCCGGCTTGGGGGCCCGACTGGTGCGCCATGGCGGGCTCCGGAACCTGGTGGTGGTCAGCTTCGATCGCGAGACCTCCTTCGCGGAGCTTCGCCGCCACGGAGCTTGGCTCGCCTTGGATCCGGTCGTCATGGGCGCCTGCTCCGTGCTGGCTGCGGAACCGCGGGTCGACGCGTGAACCCGGGGCAGGAAAAGATGGCGATCCTGGACCAGATACGGCGGAGCGTTGCCGACTGCTTGGCCGTCTTCATCGGTCTGCACGTCTTCATCGTTGCCGGCCTTGCCCTTCTCCTGGGCGTGGGCTGGCTGCTGCCGACCCTCGGCGCCGCAGCGCTCGGGGCGGCCATGCTCGCCGCTTGGCGCTATGACCGGGGCGGACAGCAAAGCCGCCATGTCAGTGCCGTCGCCCTGATGCTGATCGTGGGGCTGCTGGTCTACCTGTTCCGCGGGCACCCCTGGCAGATCGACGTCCACATGTACTTCTTCGCCTGCCTGGCAATCCTCGCGGCCTATTGCGACTGGCGGGCGATCGCCCTGGGCACCGCAACGGTGGCCTTGCATCACCTGGTCCTGAACTTCGTTCTGCCGGCCGCGGTCTTTCCGGACGGTGCCGACGTCTTTCGGGTCGTCCTTCACGCCGTGATCGTGGTCCTCGAGGCGGCGACCCTGATCTGGTTGTCGGCCAAGCTGGTCACGGCCTTCCAGCGGTCCGAGGCGGCGGTCGAGGCCGCACGCCAGGCCGAGCGGGAGGCCGCGCGCCTCGGCGAGGAGCAGCAGCAAGCCGAACGCCGCGCTGCGGAAGACAAGCGGCGCAGCTTGGCGGTCCTTGCCGAAGACCTGGAAGGCGAGGTCGGTCAGGCTGTGGCGGCGATCACGGAACGGGTCTCGCTGCTCAGGCAGCGCGCCCAGGGGATGTCCGAGACGGCCCATAAATCGCGGGCCCAGAGCGATACCGCGGGCGCCCGCACGGACGAAGCGACCGCCAATACGGAGACGGTCGCCGCCGCCACCTTGGAACTCAGCGCCTCGATCTCCGAGATCGCCCAGCAGATGGCCCATTCGCGCAAGGTCTCCGAGGGTGCGGTGCGGACCGCGGAGGCGACCGACGCGACGGTGCAGGACCTCGTCGCCGCCGCCGAGAAGATCGGCCAGGTGACCGGCCTGATCTCGGAAATCGCGGAGCAGACGAACCTGCTGGCCTTGAACGCCACGATCGAGGCGGCCCGCGCCGGCGAGGCGGGCAAGGGTTTCGCCGTGGTCGCCTCCGAGGTCAAATCGCTGGCCAATCAGACCGCCAAGGCCACGGACGAGATCTCGCAGGAGATCAACAACATGCAATCGGTTTCCTCGGGCGCGGCCAGGGCGATCGGCGATATCGTGAAGACCATCGAGGAGATGCGGGAAGTCTCGACCACGATCGCGGCGGCCGTCGACGAGCAGTCGGCCGCGGTTCGGGAAATCGAGAGAAGCACCAACCTCGCCGCCGAAGGAACCAGGGCGGCCGGCCAGGAGGTCAAGGCGCTCGGGGGCGCCGTCGCGACGACCGAGGCGGCGGCCCAGGACATCGCCGATGCCGCCGACAGCGTTCACCGGGACGTCGAAGGCCTCAACGGCGAGGTTGCCAAGTTCCTGACCCAGGTCCGCACCTCCTGACGCGCCCGGTGCGTCCGGGGCGCGTCAGGGCCTCATCCGAGCATCAACGCCCTGACCGCAGCGCCAGCGCTCACCCGCCGTCGCTCTCCGAGGCGACCTCGTGGTTGGCCATGATCTCCAGGGCCCGGACGATGGCCGAATGGTCCCACCCGGCGCCGCCGTTGGCCGTGCAGGCGTTGAACAGCTCCTGGGCGTTGGCGGTGTTGGGCAGGCTGACCCCGAGGGACTTGGCGCCCTGGAGCGCAAGGTTCAGGTCCTTCTGGTGGAGCTCGATGCGGAAGCCTGGGTCGAAGGTGCGCTTGTACATGCGCTCGCCGTGGACCTCGAGGATTCGCGAGGACGCCAGGCCGCCCATCAGGGCCTGGCGCACCTTGGCCGGATCGGCGCCCGCCTTGGAGGCGAAGACCAGGGCCTCGGCCACCGCCTCAATGGTCAGGGCAACCACGATCTGGTTGGCGACCTTGGTGGTCTGGCCGACCCCGCTGCCACCGACCAGGGTGATGTTCTTGCCCATCAGCTCGAAGATCGGCGTCGCCCTTTCGAAGGCGGCTTGCTTGCCGCCGACCATGATGGTCAGGGAAGCCGCCTTGGCACCGACCTGGCCGCCGGAGACCGGGGCATCCAGGTAGTCGCAGCCCAGCGCCTCGATGCGGGCGGCGAAGTCCACGGTCGCAATCGGCGAGATCGAGCTCATGTCGATCACCAGCTTGCCGCTCGACAGGCCTTCGGCAACGCCTTTGTCGCCGAAGAGCACGGCTTCGACCTGCGGCGTGTCCGGCACCATGATGATGATAACCTCAGCCGCGGCCGCGACCTCCCGGGCCGAATCGAGCAGGACAAGGCCCTTGTCGAGCAGCTCCTGGGCCGGCGGCGTGCGGTGGCTCGCCGTGACCACTTCGTGCCCGCCGTCGAGCAGGTGCCCGGCCATGGGCCGACCCATGATTCCCAGGCCGATGAATCCGATCTTCGCCATGTTGCTTTGTTCTACTCCTGTTGATGGGCTCAGGCCGCAGCCTGGCCGTCGTTCTTGTAGGGCGCGAACCAGCCGAGTCCTTCGGCCGTGGTGGTCGCCGGTTTGTACTCGCAGCCGATCCAGCCGTCGTAGCCGATCCGGTCAAGGTGCTCGAAGAGGAAGGGATAGTTGATCTCCCCCGTGCCCGGTTCGTGACGGCCCGGCGTGTCGGCCAGCTGCAGGTGCGCGATCTTGTCGAGGCAGGCCTCGAGGGTCGGGGCCAGATCGCCCTCCATGATTTGCATGTGATAGATGTCGTACTGGAAGAAGAGGTTGTCGGACCCGACTTCGTCGATGATCTCCAGCGCCTGGCGCGAGGTGTTCAGGTAGAAGCCTGGCATGTCGCGGGTGTTGATCGCCTCGATCAGTACCCTGATCCCGGCACCACCGGCCTTTTCGGCGGCGTAGCGCAGGTTCTCGACGTAGGTCCGGCGCAGGGCCGCCGGGTCGGCGTTATCGGGAACCAGGCCGGCCATGCAGTGGAGCTGGCCGCAGCCCAGCGCCTTTGCGTAGTCGATGGCGGTCTCGACTCCGGCGCGAAAATCCGCCACGCGCCCGGGCAAGATCGCCATGCCGCGCTCGCCGGCCTCCCAGTCGCCCGGCGGCATGTTGAACAGGACTTGAGTCAGGCCGGCCTGGGACAGCCGCTCGGCCAGCTCCGCCTTGTCCCAGGCGTAGGGAAAGAGGTACTCGACCCCGCTGAAGCCGGCCTCGGCGGCGGCATCGAAGCGGTCGAGGAAATCGACCTCGTTGAACATCATCGACAGGTTGGCCGCGAACTTGGGCATCTGCCTTCCTCCTCTGCTAGGCGACCAGCTTCTTTTCGGCCGGGGCCCGGAGTCAACGCTCAAGCTGGCTCGAGCGCCTTGTTCCGGGCGTCAGCCTCGGTGCCGCCGCTCCCGATTGCGACTGGCAGCGGGGCTCGGCAATGAGCTCGCAGGCGACGCCGGGATCCAGGCCCGGTGACGGCGGCAAAGATCAGGTCACCCAGGGATCGTAGCTGCCGAAGTTCCAGAGGTGGCCTTCGGGGTCGCGGCAGGAGAAGTGGCGCCCGCCGTAGTCCTCGTCCCGGATCGGCATGACGATCTCGGCACCGGCGGCCTTGGCCTTGGCGTAGACCGCGTCCGCGTCCGCTACGACGACATAGGGGCTCTGGGTCGTGCCGCCCAGCCCGGCCGGCGTTCCCTGGAGCTGATCGAAGGCATCGTGCCGCGCCGTTCCCAGCATGATCATCCCGGCGCCGAGGGTCAGCTGGGCGTGGGCGATGCCGCCGCTGCCGTCCTCGACCACGAAGTGGCGCGCGAAGCCGAAGGTCTCGCAGAGCCAGTCGATCATCTGCGGGGCGTTCCGATAGCGCAGGGTGGGAATGACGGTGCTGCTCATGACGGCCTCCTTGCGTCCCGTCAGCTTGCCTCCGCCAGCGGGCTTTGTCTCCCGAGTCCTTGCAACGCAGCAGACTGAAGCTGCGATCATATTTCGATGCTAAGCGAAACGTATACGTGCTGGAATGGCATAGGCTTTCGGGCATCCCGACACCCAGGAGGCTTCCATGACCGTCACCTGCTGCATCCGCTATCAGCTCGATCCCTTCAAGCGTGACGCCTTCGAGGCCTACGCCCGAAACTGGCGCACTATCATCCCGCGCTGCGGCGGAGACCTGCTCGGCTATTTCCTGCCGCACGAGGGCACCAACGACATTGCCGTCGCCTTGATCTCCTTCGAGAGCCTGGCGGCCTACGAGGCCTACAGGGTCAGGCTCAAGGCCGATACCGAGGGTGCCGCCAACTTCCGCTTCGCCGAGGAGGAGCGCTTTATCCTGCGCGAGGAGCGAACTTTCCTGCGCCCGGCATTCGAACGCTGAAGCTCTTCAGCCAGACCCTCGCAGGCCGGGCTCGCCTGCCCGGTCTATGGCGAGTTTGGTCGCCGTCCCCAACCGATCCGGTCGCTAGTTCCTTTCAGTAGATTTTCATCTTGCCGACAGGGACCGTTAATCGACCGGTCAGGCAGGTCTCATCCCGATCCGCGATGCTGTTAACCACCGAGGCGCCGGCGAATCCCGCCGTGGCCCCGGAGGCCCGAAGGCGCTGGATCGGGGATCTGACAGCCCCGACCCGAAAACGACGACAGGCCGGAGAATAGAACGCTGCTTGTCCCGTTCTAGGGACATGGCACCTGCGATGGAGGGGACGGACGTGATCAAGGAAATCAAGGCTCTCGGCAAGGATGCGGGTCGGGTTCATTCGCCCGCACCGGTCAATCTCAACAGCCAGCTCTCGGCTGTCGCCGCGATCGAGCCCGAGCCCCTGGCGCCGGGCCGCCTGCAATCCGGCAAGCGATCCTATGCAACGCGACGGATCGCACTCGGCGATGCCGCCGGGCTCTTCAGCTTCGGGGTCCGGCCGCAGACCGGCGACTTGGTCCTCGCCCGGATCGACCGGATCGGCCATCACCGCCGGATCGAAAGCCCCGAGGGCCGCCGCGGTCAGCTTTACGTCGGCGACGAGGTCCTGCTCTGCTTCGGCGCCCGCTACGCCAGCGATCAGTTCGAAGCGGTGGTGCCCAAGCGGCTCGAGCCCTGCCACATGGTGGCGGCAGGCGGCATCGCGGCGCTTTGCGTCAACCGCCACGACTCGACCAGGCCGGCGACACAGATCACCCCGATCGGTCTGGTCGCCGATACCGAGGGCCGGGTCCTCAACCTGAAGGACTACGCCCTGTCGGGCGCGCGGCCGCTTTCGGGACGGCCCTACACCATGACGGTCGTCGGCACCTCGATGAACGCCGGCAAGACCACGACCATCGCCGGAATGGTCCGGGGCCTCAGCAGCAATGGCCTCAAGGTTGCGGTCGGCAAGGTCACTGGCACGGGTGCCGGCGGTGACCGCTGGGCCTACGTCGACGCTGGCGCCTCGGAGGTGCTGGACTTCACCGACTTCGGCTATGCCTCGACCTACAAGGTGCCCTCCGACGAGCTGACGGCGCTACTGTCGGCGATGATGAGCTCGCTGGCCGAGGACCGGCCCGATGTCATCATCCTCGAGCTGGCGGACGGTCTGTTTTTCTCCGAGACCGCCGATCTGGTCGAGACCCCGGCCTTTGCCGAAATGGTCGACGACGTGGTGGTCGCGGCCAGCGACGCCATGGGTGCCGAGGCCGGCGTTCGCAGGTTGGCGGCCAACGAGATGGTTCCGATCGCACTCGCCGGGCGGATGACCTCCAGCCCCCTGGCCGTGCGCGAGGCCGCCCGGGTCCTCGACACCCCGATCGTGTCGCTCGGCGACCTGACCGATGGCATCTGGATGCCGCCGGGCCTGGCCGTCCCGACGCGGATCCGGGCCTGATCCGGGTCCCGGGCTCGATAGAAGGAAGGCTTCGATGCGGCTCCCCGCGGTCCTCTCCGGCAGACGCCGGCGGCGTTTCGGCTATCTCGTCGCCAACGGCATATCGCAGGCCGGCGTGGCGGTGGCGACCGCCCTGCTGGTCAAGAACGGCTTCGACCGTCTGATCGCGCCGCAGGCGCCCTTGCTTCTGCGCGAGGCCGTTCTCTTCGCGGCCGGCCTGAGCCTGGCAATCGCAATCGGCGCCTGGCTGCGCTGGCGGGGCCACCTCGACGCCGAGCACCTGGGGCAGGGCTACGTCCACGCCCTGCGCCTGCGCCTGTTCCGTCACCTCGCAAGAATCGGCGCGGAGGGCGCCCGGCAGATGAGCCGGGGGGCCATCGTGCTGCGCTTCGTCGGCGACCTGACGGCCCTGCGACAGTGGATCAGCTACGGCCTGGCCCGGCTGACGGTCAGCGGCCTGGCCACTGTTCTGGCGATCGCGGTCCTCGCCGCGGTCGAGCCGGTGGTGGCACTGGCGGTCGGTATCGCCGTCACGGTCGCGGCCGGGCTGGCCCTGGCGGTCGGCCCGCACCTGCGCGCGACGACGCGGGAATCGCGGCGCCGAAGGGGCCGCCTGGCCGCGCAGCTCAACGACCGGGTCGCCAACATCGGGGTGGTCGAGGCTTTCGGCCAGGAGGCCAAGGAGAAGCGGCGCTTCGATCGCCTGAGCAGCCGCCTGCGCCGCGCATTGATCGCGCGGGCCAGAGTCATCGGTCTGCTGCGCGCGCTCTCCGAGGCCAGCGCCAGTTTCGCCGGGGCCTGCGCCCTTTTTGCCGGCGCCCTGCAGGTCGGCCTCGGCCTCGCCAGCCCCGGCGCCGTGGTTGCGGCCATGGTGGTCGCCGGCCTGCTGGCCCCGCGCCTGCAGGACCTGGGCCGGGTCTACGAGTACTGGAACGGGGCCCTGGTCGCGCGGGAGAAGCTGGAGAAGATGCTGGCGCTCCGGCCGGTCGGTCGCAGCTCCAACCGCGGGGCCGAGCAGGCCCTGGAGCCAGGCCCGGGCCGGATCGAGCTGTGCGGTCTCCGGCTCGAAGGACTCTTCCACGGCCTGGAGGCGACCATCGAGCCGGGCGAGCGGGTCGCCATCGTCGGCGCCAATGGAGCCGGCAAATCGACCTTGCTGCGCCTGATCGCCGGGATCCTGGATCCGCTCGAGGGCCGGGTCCGGCTGGACGGCCAGGACATCCGCAAGTGCCGCTGGGAGGAGGTCCGCCGGGCTTTCGCCATGGTCTCTCCCGACCTGCCGCTGCTGCGCGGATCGCTGCGGCTCAACCTGACCTATGGCGCGGCAGCCTGGACCGCCGAGGATCTGGAGCGGGTCATGGCCGCCCTCGGCCTCGAGGCCCTTGTCGCCCGCCTGCCGGCCGGCATCGAAAGCCGCATCTCCGAGAACGGCGGGGGGCTTTCGACCGGCGAGCGCGCCCGGATCGCGTTGGCCCGCGCCATCTTGTCGAAGCCCCGCGTGCTGCTTCTGGACGAGGCGGACGCCAACCTGGACGACGCGGCCCGCGACGCGCTGGAAACGGTGGTCGAGGGCTTCACAGGCACGGTTCTCTTCATCACCCATGATCCGGCGCAAGCCGTCGCGGCCGATCGGATTCTAAAGGTCGAGAACGGGCGTTTGCACGAGATCGCGCCTGCCGAGTGGCTGCCGCGAAATGCCGCGCCGCAAGCGCTTCGCGCCGTGGTCTGAACCCGGAATCCGAATTGCGAGCTAGGAGACGAGACGATGAAGTACTTCCGCAGGATCAAGCATGACCTCGACATGGGGCCGTTTCTCGATGAGATCGCTTCGATCCCCGAGGCCTGGGATCTCAGCACCGGGCGCCAGGACAAGATCGCGGTTCAGCGTGAGGCTCAGGCGATCCCCTTGAGGGGCCTGGTCAAGTCCAAGATCGGCAATCGAAAGCGCCGCGATGTGCATGAAAGCCGATACACCACGATCTCACGCCGATTTATCGTTGCCCGGGCCTTTCTGGAGAGTTTTGCGGCCGAGCAGGACGCCGAGCTGAGTCGCGCCAAGATCGTCCGCCTCATGCCAGGCCGCCGGGTCTATCCGCACATCGACCGCGGCGCATACTACGAGCTTCGCGACCGCTATCATCTGGTCTTGCAGAGTGCAGCCGGCAGCTACCTCAAGAGCGGCGACGAAGAGATCCGCATGCAAGAGGGCGAGCTCTGGTGGTTCGACAACAAGGCGGTGCACGAGGCCCACAACGAGGGTGCGGCGGAACGGATCCACATGATCTTCGATCTGTTGCCCAGCCACCGCTTCGCGGCAGTCTATGGCCAGGCACACGCGGCCTGAGCAGCACTGCCTTCCGCCATGGCGTTCCAAAGTCTTGCAGCGAAGGTGATCATCGTGACGACCGGTCTACTGGCCGCGGCGGCGGCGTCTCACTCCTCTGATCTTCAAGCCCAGACCGCCAATAGGGCGGCCCTGCCGGGCGGCGCGGCTGAACTGCGCCTGCCGCGTGAGGAGGAGGGCATACCCTACTATCTCTACATCCCCAGCCGGTTGGATCCGGCAGCGCCACCTTTGGTTGCTGTGCATGGGATCTCACGCGGAGCCGACGAGCACATCGCGGCCTTCGCGCCTTGGGCCGAACGCAGCGGCAGGGTGCTGGTGGCACCCCTGTTCTCCGAATCTCAGTGCAAGCGCTATCAGAGGGTGACCCAGGACCGCTGCCAGGCGGACCGGGCGCTCTTCGCGGCCCTGCGCGAAGTGGCCGAGGCAACGGGAGTCGAGGTCGACCGTGTCGATCTATTTGGTTTCTCGGGCGGTGCCCAATTCGCCCATCGCTTCGCCCTGCTTCATCCGGAGCGGGTCGCGCGCTTGGCGGTATCCTCGGCCGGATGGTACACGCAGCCCGATCCTTCGGAGGCCTATCCCTACGGCCTGGCGCCTGGCACCGGCGGCGGGCAGCGTTTCCGACCGAAGCTCAGCGCTTTTCTCGAGATTCCGACCTTGGTCCTCGTTGGCGAACGGGACATCGAGCGTGATCCGGCGCTCCGCAAGGAGAAGAAGGTCGACCGGCGCCAGGGCCGAAACCGGGTCGAACGGGCGGCGCGCTGGAGTCAGGCGCTGCGCGAGGCGGCTGTACAAGCCGGCGTCGCCGCGGAGGTCCGCTTTCGCAGCTTGCCGAACTGTGGCCACGCCTTCGAGGACTGCGTCCGCGACGGCGGCCTGGTCGAAGAGGTGATGGCCTGGTTCTCCTCGCCCAGAGCCACGGCTTCACCGTGAGCCAGCCGGCGGCGCCGGTCAGAAAAGAGCTTCTGAACGGAAAGCGCGCTAGTTAAGCGGGCCGCTCCGGTGTTCCGAGGCCCCGACCGCCAGGGTCATGGCCAGGCAGAACGTCGCGGAAAGGGCGCGGAAGCCGCTGAGGTCGGCCTCCACCACCTCGAGCCAGACCTCGGCGATGCTGGCCAGTGGCGAGAAAGCGCTGTCGCTGACCGCAACGACCGGTACGCCGGCCTGCTTGGCGCGGGTCGCGATCTCCACCGAGACCGGGCTATAGGGCGTGAAGGACACGACCAACAGCGCATCCTCGGCGGTGATGAAGGCGGCCTGCTCCATGATCGTACCTGCCCCATTCTCCAGCAGGACCGCCTGCTGTCCCAGTTTCTGGAAGGCGTAGGCCAGGTAGCTGGCGACCGGATAGGAGCGCCTCTGACCCAGGAGATAGATGGTCCGCGCGGCCGCCAGTTTTCGCGTCGCGCGATCGATGTCTTCGGCGGCGACGGACTCCCGCAAGCGTTCGATCGAGGTGACCGCGGTCTCGGCGAAGCGGCCGAGCAGCCGGTGCGAAGCCTCGGTCTCGTCGTCCGAGCGCAGTGCCTGCACGCGGTCGCCGTAGGACGGCCAATAGCCGCGCAGCCTTTCGCGGAACAGCGCCTGCAGGTCCGAGAAGCCGGAGAAGCCGAGGGTCTGGGCAAAGCGGACCAGGGTCGAAGGCTGCACCTTGGCGAGCTCCGCGACCGAGGCTGAGGTCCCAAGCGCGACTTCGTCAGGGTTGTCCAGCATGAAGGCGGCGACCTGGGCCAGGCGTTTCGGCAGGCGGCCGTGCTCGGCCGCGATCAAGTTGCGCAGCGAGCCGAAGTCTTTCGGCGGGGGCGCCTTCTCGTCGCGCTCGGCCCGTTCCATCGGTTAGACTGCCTCCGTCAGGGGCCTCGAAATGGGGCCATCGTCCGGGATTCCCCTTGAGGGGCGTTAGGGAATATGGAATATTTTATCCAATTATAGATCAATACGGTTCGATTATTCCAGTCTTTCGGGCCGCAACAGGCAGGGCGCCGCGGTCGGCGGCGCAGAGCTATCAAAGGGAGGCAAGACATGATCAGACAACTGAGGCGGGTTTTTCTGAGCGCGGCCCTGGTCCTGGCCGCCGCCGGTCTGGCGGTGGGTCCGGTCCAGGCTCAAGACGTCAGCATCATCGTGGTCAGCCACGGCCAGGCCAACGATCCCTTCTGGTCCGTGGTCAAGAACGGCGTCACCCAGGCGGCGAAGGACATGGGCGCCGATGTCGACTACCGGGCGCCCGAGACCTTCGATATGGTCGCCATGGCGCAGCTGATCGACGCCGCGGTCAACCAGGAGCCCGACGGGCTGGTTGTCTCGATCCCCGATGCCGATGCGCTGGGCGACGCCATCAAGAAGGCGGTCGATGCCGGCATCCCCGTGGTCTCGATGAACTCGGGCTCAGACGTCTCGAAGGGGCTGGGCGCGGCCCTGCACGTCGGTCAGGAAGAGTACGATGCCGGCAAGGCCGGCGGCGAGAAGCTCGCGGCCCTGGGCGGCAAGAAGGGGCTCTGCGTCAACCAGGAGGTCGGCAACGTCGCCCTGGACCAGCGTTGCGCCGGTTTCAAGGACGGCTTCGGCGGCCCGGTCACCGTGCTGCCGGTCAGCAACGAGCCCTCCGAGGTCGAGGCCAAGGTCAAAGCCGCGCTCGACAGTGACGAAGAGATCGACACGGTCCTCGCCCTCGGCGCCTCGACCGCCGGTGAGCCGAGCCTCGCCGCCGTCGAAGCGCTCGGCAAGCTCGACAGCATCAACGTCGGGACCTTCGATCTTTCGGCCGATTTCCTGAAGGCGGTGGCGGCCGGAAAGGCGGCCTTCGCGATCGACCAGCAGCAATACCTGCAGGGTTATCTGCCTGTGGTCTTTCTGGCGATGAACGCACGTTTCGGCCTAATGCCCGGCGGCAACGTGCCCTCCGGCCCGAACCTGATCACCAAGGACAAGGCGGCCCTGGCCGTGGATCTCAGCGCCAAGGGCATTCGCTGACGGGGTATTGGTTAGGGGGATAGAAGGCGCGCCACGAAGAAGCGCGCCCCCTCCTTTGGGAGGCAGCCATGACGACGACAACGATGGCAGGGGGCGGCGACGAGAGGCTCAAGCAAACGCCTTTCGTCACCCGCCTCATGCGGCGGCCGGAACTCGGTGCGCTCGCCGGCCTGATTCTGATCATCATCTTCTTTTCCTTCGCCGCCAGCGGGAAGATGTTCTCGCTGGCCGGCGTCGTCACCTTCATGTCGCCGGCGTCCCAGCTCGGCATCCTCGCCATCGGGGCGGCGATGCTGATGATCGCCGGCGAGTTCGACCTCTCGGTCGGCTCCATGGTCGCCTTCGCCGGGCTGATCTTCGGGATCGCGCTGGCCGTCGTCGGCCTGCCGCCGATCCTGGCGATCATCGTGACCTTCATCGCCGCGGCCGCCGTCGGCGCGCTCAACGGTACGATCGTCCTCAAGACCGGCTTGCCGTCCTTCATCGTCACCCTGGCCTTCCTCTTCATCCTGCGCGGCATGACCCTGGTCGGGCTGAAGTGGGCGACCGGCGGCTCGACCCAGCTGCGCGGCATTAAGGACCTGATCGAGGGCGATCCCATCGCCGGTCTGTTCCGCGGCGACGCTTTCACCGGCCTCTTCGCCTGGATGGCCGAGCAGGGTTGGATCGAGACCTTCAAGAGCGGCAAGCCGAAGGTCGCGGGCCTGCCGGTCGAGGTTCTTTGGTTCCTGGCGATCGCCGCCCTGGCGACCTGGGTCCTGCTGCGCACCCGGGTCGGCAACTGGATCTTCGCCAGCGGCGGCGACGCCAACGCGGCGCGCAACTCCGGGGTGCCGGTCAACCGGGTCAAGACGGCGCTCTTCATGACCACGGCTGGCTGCGCCGCCCTGGTCGCGATCCTGACGGTGCTCGACGCCGGCTCGACCGACGCCCGGCGCGGCTTTCAGAAGGAGTTCGAGGCGATCATCGCCGCGGTGATCGGCGGCTGCCTGCTGACCGGCGGCTACGGCTCGGCGATCGGCGCCTTCTTCGGCGCGGTGATCTTCGGCATGGTCGCGATCGGCCTGACCTACACCAACATCGACCAGGACTGGTACCTGGTCTTCCTCGGCATGATGTTGCTCGGCGCGGTGCTCTTCAACAACGTCATCCGACGGCGGGTGACGGGGGAACGCTGACATGAGCGCGAGCAACGGCAGCGCGAACGGCGCCACCGCCCTGATCGAGGTGCGCGACATCGAGAAGCACTTCGGCTCGGTGATCGCCTTGGCCGGGGTCAGCATGGCGGTCAAGGCCGGCGAGGTGATGTGCCTGCTGGGTGACAACGGCGCCGGCAAGTCGACCCTGATTAAGACCCTGGCCGGCGTGCACAAGCCGACCAAGGGCGAGTTCCTGGTCGAAGGCGAGCCGGTCGACTTCAACTCGCCCCGCGACGCCCTCGATAAGGGCATCGCCACGGTCTACCAGGACCTCGCGATGATCCCGCTGATGTCGATCACCCGGAACTTCTTCATGGGCCGCGAGCCGAGGGTCGGCTGGGGGCCCTTCAAGCGCATCGACATGAAGTATGCCGACCGGGTCGCCCAGGAAGAGATGATGCGGATCGGCATCGACGTTCGCGATCCGGGCCAGGCCGTCGGCACGCTCTCGGGCGGCGAGCGCCAGTGCGTCGCCATTGCCCGCGCCGTCTTCTTCGGTGCCAAGGTCCTGATCCTCGACGAGCCGACCTCGGCCCTGGGCGTGCGGCAGACCTCGATGGTCCTGAAGTACATCAACCAGGTCCGCCAGAAGGGTCTGGGGGTGATCTTCATCACCCACAACGTCCGTCACGCCTTCGCGGTCGGCGACCGCTTCACGGTGCTCAACCGCGGCCAGACCCTGGGCCTGCATAGCAAGGACGAGATTTCGATGGACGACCTGCAGAACCTCATGGCCGGTGGCCAGGAGTTGCAGGAGCTATCTGAAGAGCTCGGCGGGACCGTGTGAGGGGGTTTGGCGCCGGGGGTCAAGACGCCCGGCGGGCCAGGCTACGGATTTGCCAGCGGCCGATCCCGAGATCGTCGAGTTCGTCCCGATCGAGCGCCTCGAGCTCGGAGACGGTCCGATGATAGCTGCGCCAGGCGCGAAAGCGGTTGCAGTAGCGGTTCAATACGGCGGTGATCGACATGGCCTTGTCCTCTGGGTCGCCCGGTCGGGCGGAGGTTGCTGCGTCGCAGCACTTCGACCTCTAGATAAGGCCAGCCATGGCGCGCGGGCAGTGAAGAGACCGCAGGCCCGCCATGAAGCGCGCGCATAGCATCGCGAGCCCCGCGGCCGGCGAAGGGAGAGGGAAGCCATGACGGAAATCGGCGTCGGACTGATCGGCACGGGCTACATGGGCAAGTGCCATGCTTTGGCCTGGAACGCGGTACGGCCGACCTTCGGCGGCGATCTCCCGCGCCCCAAGCTGGAGGCGGTCTGCGCCCTCACCGAGGCTGAGGCCAAGACGGCGGCGGAGGCCTTCGGCATCGGGCGTTGGACGCTCGATTGGCGCGAGGTCGTCGCCGACCCGGCGGTGGCCGCGGTTTCGATTGCGGCGCCCAACCACCTGCACTGCGAGATCGCCCTGGCTGCCCTGGAGGCCGGCAAGCACGTCTGGTGCGAGAAGCCCATGGCGGTCTCCCTGGCCGATGCGGAGGCCATGGCCGCGGCGGCCGCCCAGTCACCGTGCCACACCATCATCGGCTTCAACTACATCCAAAACCCGCCGCTGCAGCAGGCCCGGCGCCTGATCCGCGAGGGAGCCATCGGCCGGATCACCCAGTTTCGCTGCACCATGGACGAAGACTTCATGGCCGACGGCACGATGCCCTGGGGACTGAGGGACGACGGCCGCTCCGGCTACGGCGCCCTGGACGACTTCGGCACCCACATGGTCTGCCTGGCCCACTTTCTGGTCGGCGAGATCGCCGAGGTGGCCGCGGTCTGGGACCGGCCCATCGCCGAGCGGCCGGTTGCGCCCGGGGCGACGGAGCGGCGTGCGGTCGAGATCCACGACATCGCCAGCGCCCTGCTGCGCTTCGCCTCGGGGGTGACCGGCACCCTCGGCATGAGCCGCGCTGCCTGGGGCCGCAAGAGCGCCCTCTGCTTCGAGGTTCACGGCGACCGTGGGACGATCTGCTTCGACCAGGAACGGGCCAACGAGATCCAGCTCTTCCTCGCCGGCGAGGATCCGGTCACCGGCGGCTTCCGACGGATCCTGACCGGCCCGCAGCATCCGCCCTACGACGCCTTCTGCCCGGCGCCGGGCCACGGCCTCGGCTTCAACGATCTCAAGGTGATCGAGGCCCGCCACTTCCTGCGGGTCATCCTGGGCGAGGAGCCGGCAATCTTTGACTTCGCCGCGGGCGTCAAGATCGAGCGGACCATTCACGCCCTGGCGCGCTCGGCCGAGCGCCGGGAGTGGGTCGAGGTGGCAGGGTCTTGAGCCCACCCACTCATTGCTGAGGTCTATCCATCACATCTGCTGTCATTGCTGGATCAAGTCCGGGGATGACAACAGCCTAGAAGTCAGCCGGCGGGCGACCTCGACTGCCAGAGCGCGAGGATCTCGCGGTAGCGTTCGGCGATCGCGGCAATGGTGCCGGCGTCGTCGAGCTCTCCCGCGAACCAGGCCTCGGCGGCCGGCTGGAAGATGCTGCGGCCGATGGCGAAGCCGCGGCAGAGCGGGGTGCCGGCCGCCGCGTCGAAGCTGCGCTTGAGTTCCGCGACCGTGCCGCCGAGACCCAATATCAAGAAGCCCCGGCAATGCGGATCGCGGGCCTGGATGATACCGCCGATCTCCCGCCAAGCTTGCGCGCTCGCGGCCGGCGGCAGCTTCCACCAGTCCGCGGCGATCCCCGCGTCGTAGAGCGCAGTCAACGCGTCGGCCACGGCGCCCTCGGTATCGCGCCGACCCTCCGGAGGAATGACCTCGAGCAGCAGTTCGCGGCCGGTCTGGGCGCAAGCTTCGGCGAGCTGCCGCAGCTTGGCCTCCTGCGCTTCCCGCAGCGGGGCGGGATCCTCGGTATCGTAGAAGACAAGACATTTTGCGATCTGCTCCCGGGGCCAGGCGCGCAGGGCCAGGCCCGGGTTGGGATCGGTCTCGAAGGCCAGCGGGCGCGACCCCGGCACCTCGACCGCCCGGGCCAGCCACCAGCCCCGGCCCGTCCAGCGGGCCAGCACGGCCTCGCCGTATCGGCCATCGATAAGGGCCCCCCGGCATGCCGCGTCGCCGGCGGCGGCTTCCAGGGCCTGCGCGACGAGCAGCTTGAAGTCGGCGATCCGCGCGAAGGCGGCACCGTGGCGCTCGGCAATCGCCTCCAGCTGGCTGCGATGGTCGAATGCGAGGGCCGCCACCTCGGCCGGCGCCGGCCCGCGCGTGGTCACCCGGTGGAGCTGCTCCAGCGCCGCGTCCGGCCGCCCGGTGGTCCTGAACTGCGCCAACTCCTCGCGGCTCGGCATGGCGGGGGAACAGCCGTGGCGAGAGACCACCAGCGCGCCCACGGCGTTGCCGAGTTCGGCACACTCGGCCAGGGGCCGGTCGCGCAGCCAGCCCGAGAGAAAGCCGCTCAGGAAGCCGTCGCCGGCACCCAGGGTGTTGAAGACCTCGACCGGACGGCCGCGCTGGACCAGCCCGGCCTCCAGGTCCTCGGGGATCGCGCCGTCGAAGACGATGCAGCCCTGGGCGCCGCGCTTGACCACCAGCACGGCGTCGGTCAGCCGGCGCATGCTCTCCAGAGCCTCACGGGTCTCGTCGATGCCACCGGCGATGTGGATCTCCTCCTCGGTGCCGACCACGAGATCGCAGTCGGGCAGAATCTCCTGCAATCGCTGCGATGTCTCCAGATCCGCAGCGTAGCGGCTCTCGCCGCTGGCGTGGCCGGTCAGGCCCCAGAGCACCGGCCGGTAGTCGATGTCGAAAATCACCTTGGTTCCGGCTGCGCGGGCGTGGCCGATTGCCGCCTTGCTGGCGGCTTCGACGTCGGGTCGGGAAAGGTGCGTGCCGGTGACCATAAGGGCCCGGGCCGAGGCGATGAAGGCCGGGTCGATCTGCGCCGCCGTCATGGCCATGTCGGCGCAGTCGCTGCGGTAGAAGATGTGCGGGATGTGGTCGCGGTCGCGAATTCCCAGGATCACCAGGGCGGTCAGGCGCTCGGGATCGACGGAGATGCCGGCGGTCTCGACCCCTTCGGCGGCCAGGGTCTCGACGACGAAGCGTCCCATCTGCTCGTCGCCGACCCGGCTGATGACGCCGCTCTTCAGGCCCAGCCGTGCCGTGCCGATGGCGACGTTCGCCGGGCAGCCGCCGACGTACTTGGCGAAGCTCTGGATGTCTTCCAGGCGGCCGCCGACCTGCTCGCCGTAGAGGTCGACGGCGGCGCGGCCGAGGCAGAGCAGGTCCAGGGGTCGCTCGGTCATTGGATCGGCTCCGATGTGGGAACGGCCAGTCGGCGCCCGAGGCCGACCACCAGGACCTGGGCCAGCAGGATCGGTGCGACCAAGGTCTGGAAACCCTGGTCGCCGGGTTCCTGAATCTCGAAGCTGAGGGTCGCGTCGCGAGCGATGGGGCTGAGGGCCGAGTCGGTGATTGCGATGACCGGCACCCCGGCGGCCGCGCGCTGGGCGACGATCTCGATCACCTCCGGCGCGTAGGGCTTGAAGCTGATTGCGATCAGCGCGTCGTCCGGCCCGGCTTGAGCGGCCTGCTGTTCGATCAATCCCCCGGCGCCGTCGATCAGCAGGCAGCGCTGCTCCAGACGGCCGAGAGCGTAGGCGAGGTAGAAGGCGACCGGAAAGGCGCGGCGCTGCGCGAGGACGAAGCGGGTTTCGGCGCCGGCCAGAATCTCGACCGCCGCCTCGATCTTGGCGGCCGGCGTGTGGTCGCGCAGCTGTTCGAGGGCTGCGTGGCCCTGGTCGGCAAAGGCCTGCAGCAGGGCGGCCGTGGTTTCGGCTTCTTCCGCTTCGCCGTCGAGCGCGCGAATCCGCTCGCGGTAGCTGGGCGCGGCGGCGATCAGGCGCAGGCGAAAGACCTGCTGCATGTCGCTGAAGCCGTCGTAACCGAAGGCCTTGGCAAAGCGCACCATGCTGGAGGGTTGCACCCCCAGCCGGTCGGCGGCCGAGGTCACCGTGGCCAGCGCCAGGTCGTCCGGATGATCCAGAGCGAACTCGGCGATCCGCTTGAGTTGTCCGCTCAGGCTGCCATAGCGGCCGGCGATGCTGTCCTTCAGAGCTTCGAAGTCGTCCGCTGCGGGCTGCGCTGCTTGGCTTGGCTCGGGCATGGTCGTCCGCTGCATTCTCAGTCTGACCAGCCGTTATCGGGGCTGGCCTTGGAACAAAGGCGTTGGATTTTGACAAGAAAAGAAATTTCCATCAATCTCCAAGTGTCGAAATTTCATTCATGTCTCTGGGAGGCGAAGGGAAGCGATGACCAAGCGGATCGGTTTTATCGGTGTGGGGTTGATGGGACACGGCATGGCCAAGAACCTGCTCGAAAAGGGCTTCCCGGTGACCGCCATGGCGCATCGCAATCGGGCGCCGCTGGAGGATCTGGTCGCGCGCGGCGCCCAGGAGGCCTCCGATCCCAAGACCTTGACCGAGGCCTCGGACATCGTGATCACCTGCGTGACCGGGGCGCCCCAGGTCGAGGCCGTGGCCTATGGCGAGACCGGCATCCTGGCCGCCGCGCGCGCCGGGCTGATCGTGATCGACTGCTCCTCCAGCGAGCCTGCGACCACCGCCAAGCTCGCCGAGGACCTGGCCGCCCAGGGCGCGGTCCTGGCCGACGCGCCCCTGGCCCGCACCCCGGTCGAGGCCGAGGCCGGTCGGCTCAACACCATGGTTGGCGCCGACGAGGCGACCTTCGCCGAGATCCGTCCGGTGCTCGAGACCTTCTGCGAGAACATCTTTCACGTCGGCCCGGTGGGTAGTGGCCACAAGTGCAAGCTGGTCAACAACTTCCTGGCCATGGGTCAGGCCGCATTGATCGCCGAGGCGCTGGCGGCTTGCGCTGCGACCGGGGTCGACATCGGCAAGTTCTACGAGGTGGTCTCGGCCGGCGGCGCCAACAGCGGGATCTTCCAGATGATCCTGCCCAAGGCGATGAACGAGGACGATTTCTCGGGCCTGAAGTTCAGCCTGGCCAACGCGGCAAAGGATCTGCGCTACTATACCCGGATGACCGAGGCCGCCCAGTTGACGGGCAACCTGGGCAACGGCGTCCACCACGCCCTGGTCCAGGGCCTCAACATCGGCTTCGCCGAGGGTTACGTCGGCGACCTGATTCGTGCCCAGGCGAAGCTGAACGGGACCAAGATCCTGGGGGAATGATCGCAGAATGACCGTAACACTGGAGGGCAAGCGCGCCCTGGTCACCGGCGCCGCCGGAGTGCTGGGCGCGGCGGTGTCGGCGGCCCTGGTCGAGTCCGGCCTGAAGGTCGTGATGCTCGACGTCGCCGCCGATCGACTGCGGGAACTTGCCCTCGGCCTCGGTCCGGCCGCGCAGCCGCTGGCGCTCGACATCGCCGACCCGCAGGCGGTGACGGAAGCCTGCGACCGGATCCGCGCCGAACAGGGCGAGATCGACGTCCTGGTCAACAACGCCGGCATCCTGTCGAACAACAAGGCGGCTGAAACTGCGCCCGAGGAATGGCGTCGGGTCATGAGCGTCAACCTGGACGGCGCCTTCTACCTGGCCCGCGAATGGCTGCCGGCGATGAAGGCCAAGGGCTGGGGCCGCATCGTCAACATCTGCTCGCTGGCCTCCAAGACCGGCGGCCTGACCGCGGGCACAGCCTACAGCACCTCCAAGGGCGGGATGACCGCGCTGACCCTGTCCCTGGCGCGAGAGTCGGCGGCCTCCGGGGTCACGGTCAACGGCATCGCACCGGCCTACATCCGCACCCCGATGGTGACCGACCAGCTGACCGAGGCGCAACGCCAGAAGCTGCTGTCGGAGATCCCCGTCGGCCGCTTCTGCGAGGCCGAGGAGGTCGCCCACGTCGTGCAATTCTTGGTGTCACCGCTCTCCGGCTTCATCACCGGCGAGATCATCGACATCAACGGCGGACTGCTGATGGATTAGGGTCTGACCACCGTCGGCGCTCAAGAGGCCGCAGAGACAGCCGAGGCGTTCGACCGCGCCGGTGTTGTGAAACTCTGTCTAAGTGCGCGGCCTGAGCTCGGCGTTGAGGCGGGCGAGAAGGGCCTGGAACCTTGGGTGGGCCCGCAGCGGGTCGATGTCCTCGTCGCTGGTCATCCACTGCGCCAGGCGCCGCTGCCATTCGGGCGGCGATCGGAAGGCCTGCTCCAGCCGGTCCAGGGCGCTGCCCATGTCGCCGAGAAAGGCATGAGTCCGGGCCACGTTGTAGTGGACCAGGGCATCGTCGGGGCCGAGCGTGATCGCGCGTTCCGCCCAGGCCAGCGCGCGCTCCACCTGTCCCCGTTCGGCCAGCAGGGCGCTGCCGAAGGCCAGGGCGTCCGCGTTCTCGGGATGGGCCTCGACCGCTGCCTCGACACGTTCCAGGGCCCGGCGCGCCGCAGCCTCGAAATCCTCGGTTCTGCCAAGGATCCTGTATTCCGAAGCCAGGAGCCCGAGCGCGCGATAGTCCTTCGGCCGCAGGCGCGCGGCCTCCTCGAAGAGCGTCGCGGCCTTCTGGTGCA
>JASJAL010000013.1 GCA_030067055.1 Kiloniellales bacterium
GCGTGGGCGGCGACCCGGCGATGGCGGCGCTTGGCCTCGTTCACCGCCATGGCGATCTCCTCGTCGGAGAACTGGTTCTCCTCCGCCCCCATCCCGGTGATCTCCTCGCCCGAGAGGTTGATCTTGATGGTGTCGACCCCCCACTTCATCAGTTGGCGGACCTTGAGGCGGATGTCCTCGGGGCCCGAGGCGACGATCCCCAAGTTCAGGCCCTCGTGGGGAATGTGCGGCAGGGTCGCGTCACCCAACCCGCCGACCGCGGTGATCTCCGGTCCCGCCGCCGTGTAGCGCGGGCCCGGCACCTTGCCGGCGTTGATCGCGTCGCGGATCACCACGTCGAGCCGCGGCTTGGCCGCTGCCGCGCCGTAACCGGCGGTGAAGCCGGAATCGATGAGCAGGCGCGCCATTTCCACGCAGTTGATGACGTGTTCTTCCAGCGGCATCATCTGTATCGGATCGATGCCCGGCGCGTTGTTCCAGCTCAAATGTAGGTGGGCATCGATCAGGCCGGGCATCAAGGTCATGCCGCGGCCGTCGATACGCTGGCTGCCACCGCTGCTCCAGCCGTAGCCGTTGCCGGCGCGGCTGACCGATCTGATCCGGTTGCCGACGACCGTGACCTCGCCCGCAAAGGGCGGCTCGCCGGTCCCGTCCAGAATCCGCACGTTGCCGAAGACGATCTCGGATTCGCCGTTGCCGGAGGGCCGGCTTCCGCCCCAGCCGCCGAAGGTGCTGTCTTCCGCCATGGTCCTGTCTCCTTTCTTCTGAGCTCTTCTGAGCCGTCAGAGCGCGGTCGCCTCGACCTGCGCTCGAAGCAGTTCGGCGGAGCGCATTGGCGCTTCCACCATCATCCAGTGGCCGACTCTTGGTAGGATCTCCAGCCGCGAGTCGGCGATTTGTTCTTGCAGCCGCTGCGCCATCTCGACCGGCGCGACCGGGTCGGCCTCCCCCGCGATCAGCAGGGTCGGGCAGCGGATCGCCCCGTGATCCGCGGACGACGCCGCTGTCAGCGCCTCGCAGTGGGCAGCATACCCCGCTGGATCCTGGCGCAGCAGGCTTTCCCGCACGAAGGCCGCGGTGACCGGATTGGCGGCCCGGGAAGCGGCCGAGACGCTGCCGGTCGAAACCGCCTCGGCGATCCCCACCATGCCCTCGGCTCGGGCCGCGGCGGCCCGTTCCTTCAGCGCCTGGCGGGCGGCCGGCGGCGGCTCCAGGATCGGCCCGAAGAGCGTCAGGCTGCCGACCGCCTGCGGCGATTCGACGGCAAGGTGTTGGCAGATCAAGGTCCCCATGGAGTGGCCAACGAAATGGGCGCGTTCGACGCCGGCGGCGCGCAGGCAATCGCGTAGGGAGCTGACCAGACCGTCGAGCCCAGGCCGGCCGGGCCGCAATGCCGATCGCCCGGCGCCCGGGAGGTCTGGGCGCAGCACCCGGTAACCGTCCAACGCCGCCATCAGAGTCTGAAAGCTGTTCGAGCTGCCGCCCAGGCCGTGGACCATGACCACCGAGGGCCCGGCGCCGGCATCCTCCATGACCATGCTGCCGAGCCGGAGGTCGGTCATCGCCTAGACCGCCTCCACCGGGTTCTCCAGGCTGCCGATCCCGCCGATCTCGATCCGGACCCGGTCACCGGGGCGCAGGTACTTCGGCGGCGTGAAGCCGATCCCGACACCGGCTGGGGTGCTGGTCGCGATCACGTCGCCCGGCCGCAGGGTGATGCCGTTCGAGATCGCTGCGATGATGGTCGGCACGTCGAAGATCAAGAGCCCGGTATTGGAGTCTTGGCGCAGCTCTTCGTTGACCCAGCAGCGGACCGAAGTGTCGGCGAGGTCGATCTCCTCGGCGGTCACCGCCCAGGGGCCCATCGGGCAGAAAGTGTCCTGGGACTTGCCGATCAGCCACTGGCTGTGCCGCCCCTGGAGGTCGCGCGCGGTCACGTCGTTGACGATCGTATAGCCCCAGACATGCGACAGCGCCTCGGCCGCCGCGATGTTGCGCCCGGACTTCCCGATGATGACCGCGAGCTCGGCCTCGTAGTCGATCGCCGACGACACCGCGGTATCGATCCGGATCGGAGCACCGGCAGCGATCACCGAGTCCGGCACCTTGGAAAAGACGATCGGCACCTCCGGCACCTCGCCCTTGGCGGCCGAGCTATCGAAGCCAGAGGCGGCGAACTCCCGGGCGTGGGCGTGATAGTTCTTGCCGACGCAGAAGACGTTGCGCCGCGGCCGCGGGATCGGCGCCTGCAACACGACCTCGCTCAGCGTCAGGGTCTCGGCGACCGGCGGCAGGTCGTGGCCGATCAGACTTGCGACGCCCTCGTCCCCGCCATCGCCGGACGAGAGATCGAAGCGCTGGACCGTCCCCGCGTCCTCGGCGATCCAGCCAAGATGCCGGTCACCTTGCCAATCGAATACGGCCAGCTTCATCCGGCACTCTCCTCGGGAATGAGAATGGTCGAGGCGGTGGTCGCACGGCCCTCCAGGGCACGGTGAGCTGCCGCCGCCTCGGTCAGAGGATACCGACGGCCAATCTCGATCGAGAGGATGCGCCGCTCGATCGCCTCGAAAAGCCGGCCGGTGATCGCCGCGACCTTCTCCGGCGTGTCCGTGTAGTGGCCGAAGTTCGGGCGCGAGATCGTCGCCGAGTTGGACGCCAGGGACCCGATGTCCCACACGCCGATGTCGCCGGAAGCCTGGCCGAAGCTGACCAAGTGCCCACAGTTGGCCAGCGCCGCGACCGAGTGGGCGAAGCTGTCCCGGCCAACGGCATCGTAGATGACGTCGGCGCCGCGGCCGCCGGTCAGGGCGCGGACCTGCGCCTCCAGGCTCTCTGCCCCTGGCAAGATGACGTGGTCGGCGCCGGCGGCCCGGGCGATGCGCGCCTTGTCCTCGCTGGAAGTAGCGCCGATCACTGTCGCGCCCAGGTGCTTCGCCCACTGGCAAAGCAGACGACCGACCCCACCGGCCGGAGCGTAGACCAGTAGCGTTTCGCCGCGCTGGACCGGATGGACGCGGTGCAGCAGGAACTCGGCGGTCATGCCCTTGAGCAGCCCGGCGGCCGCCGTCTCGTCGTCGATGCTTTCGGGCAGCGGCACGACCAGCGCCGCCTCCATCGTGCGTCGGGTCGCATAGGCGCCGACCGGCGGGCAGGCGTAGGCGACCCGCTGGCCCGGAGCGAGATGGCTCACATCCGCGCCGACGTCGATCACCACACCGGCCGCCTCCATGCCCAGCGCACCCGGCGGCGTCACCAGATCGAAGTAGCCGGTCCGGCAGTAGACATCGATGAAGTTGACGCCGATCGCCGTCTGGCGCAGGCGGACCTGACCGGGCCCCGGGGGCGGTGCGACGGCCCCTGCGGGGTGCAGTACCTCGGGTCCGCCGTGGCGGTCGATCACCATCGCCATGCCCTCGATCGCGCCCTCGACCGCTGGTGCAGCCGCCGGGGCCACGACGCTTCCGCCACGGCTTTCGACCCGGTCACGGATCGCCGCAAAGCCAGCCTCGTAGACGCCCTCGGCCACCAGCGCAGCCAGCTCACGCTCGCGGCCCGCGGGCGTCTCGAAACGCGAGCTCCAGGACCAGAAGGTCCGGTCACCGTCGGTCACCGGCTTCAGGGTCACCTCGGCAACGTAGTTCAGCAGGGGAACTTCGCTTTCGACAATGCAGTAGCGGAAGCTGTGTTCCCGGTCGGAGAGCGCCAGCAGCCGCTCGCGCAGCCGCTCGCCGCCGGTCAGCACAAAATCGCGCACGGCGCCGACCTGGTCGCTGCGCCGGCCGTCCTCGACCCGGCTACGATCGACTGCCGGATGCCAGCGGTCGTGGCCGTTGAAGTCGCGCAGGACCTGCCAGACCGCCGCGATCGGGGCGTCGATGACGGTGCTGCGGCGGACGGTGACCATGTCAGCTTCCGAAGCGGCTCTTCAGGGAATCGAAGCCGCCCTGAAAGACCTCCTGGCCGATCAGGTCGACCAGCTCCGATTCCCGCTCCGGCGGGCAGTCGAACTCCGCCGACCATTCGGCGAAGCTGCGCCCGCCGTCGGTGATCGGGGTCAGCTTCAAGGTCGCGACGTAGTTCTCTACGCCCATCGGGCTTTCCAGGATCGAATAGGTGCAGCTGTAGTCGTAGTCGGAGAGCGCCAGCAGGCGCTCCCGGATGTAGCCGCCGTCCTTCAGCCGGAAGGCCCGCACGCAGCCGACCTGGTCGGCCGGCGCACCGCCCTCGATCCGGCTCTCGGCGATCGCCGGATGCCAGTCCGGCAGGCCATTGAAATCCCGGATCGCCGCCCAGACCCGCTCGGCCGGCGCGCCGATCACCGAGGAGGTGTAGACCTGCGCCACCCCTAGTCGTCCTTCTTCTTCGCGCCCTTGGTCTCTTTGGCGATGCTCTGGGCGTCCCGGGCCGAGCGGAAGATGTCGCCCATCCGGGCCACGTTGGGGTTCTCGACCCCGATCTCCTTCATCATCTCGTCGATCAGGGGCGCCTGGGCGCGGTAACGTAGCGCACTCTCGATGACCTCGTCGGTCGGCGTGCGGGCACCGCCGCCGCCACCACCCAGGCCGTCGACGTGCAGGATCTTGATCCCTTCGATCCGCTCCATCGGCCGCACGCTCTCGCGCACGATGCCTTCCAGGCGGTCGATCATCTTGGAGCGCAGCATTGCCCCGCGGGCATCTTCGCTGAGGAGGTTCTCAGCCTCGTTTCGCAACCGCTGTGCCTCGGCGGCGACCGCGGCGGTAACCTTCTCCGCCTCGGCCGCGATCCGCGCGGTGTCGGCATCCTTGGCCGCGATCAGCCTGTCGACCGCAGCGATGCGCTCGGCGATCTCGGTCTCGCGGGTGGTCGCGACCTTTTCCTCGGCCGCAGCCGCACGGGCGCGGGCGGCTTCGGTCTCGACCCGGGCCTCAGCCTGCTCCGACTCCTTGCGCAGGACCGCGATCTGGCGCTCGATCTCGGCGAGCTCCAGGGCCTGGGCGCGGTCGACCTCGAGACGCTTCAAGTCGCGGTCCTGGAGGATCCGCGCCTCCTCCAGGCCCCGGTCCGAGGCGATGCGCGCCCGCTCGACCTCTTCCCGCGCCGAGATCTCGGCCTCATCGATCGACTGGCGCTGGGCAATCTGCTGCGAGCGCAGCAGACGGTCGCGCTCGATCCGCGCCTTGTCGAGTGCTTGCTCCTGGGCGACTCGGGCCGACTCGACGGTCTTCTGCGCCGAGATCTTGGCGGTCTCGATCTCCTGTCCGCGGGTGATCTCGCGGGTCTCGGTCTCCTCTTCGGCGATGATCCGGGTCTCGCGCAGCTGCCGTTCCGAGACGATCCGGGCGCGTTCGACGTCTTCGCCGGCGGCGATCTCCGAGGTCTCGATGTCGTGGCGTTGCTGGATCTGCTCCTGGCGAATCAGCCGCTCGCGCGCGATGCGGGCTTTCTCCAGGGCCTGCTCCTGTTCGATCCGGGCCTGCTCGACCTCCTGCTGCGCCTTGATCTCGGTTTCCTCCAGGCTGCGTCGGCGCTCGATTTCGAAGCCACGGGTCTCCTGGTCGCTGGCGATGCGCGACTTCTCGGCCTCGGCTTCCTGGGCAACCCGGGTGCGCAAGATCTCCGCGCGCTGCGCGGCACGCATGGCCTCCAGCTCCCGCTCCTGGCTCAGGCGCGAGCTCTCACTCTCCTGTTCCAGCTTCAGGGTCTCCTTCTCGGCCTCCAGGTTTCGGGTCCGGATCGCGACCATGGACGACTGCTCGATATCGTTGCGCAGCTTGCGCCGGGCCTCGATGGTCTCGATCAGCTGGGTCAGGCCCTCGGCGTCGAAGCGGTTGGAGGGGTCGAAGAACTCAAGATTGGTCTGGTCCAAATCGGTGATCGCGGCGGATTCCAGCTCCAGGCCGTTGCGCGCCAAAGCGCCGGCCGCCCGCTCCTCGACCGTCGCGACAAAATCGCCACGCTTTTCGTGCATCTCGTCCAGGCTCATCTCGGCGGCAACGGAGCGCAGCGCGCCGACGAACTTACCGCTCAGCAGGTCGGCGAGTTCCTCGGGGTCGGTCGTCCGCCGGCCCAGGGTCGAGGCGGCGGCGGCCACGGCCTCCGGCTTCTGGATCACCCGCACGAAGAACTCGGCCTCGATATCGACCCGCATACGGTCGCGGGTGATGACCGCGTCCTCCCGCGTTCTCGCCACCGCGATCCGCACGACGTTGAGGTTGACCGGTGTCACCTCGTGCACAATGGGCAAGACCAGCGCGCCCCCGTTGATGACCACGGTCTCGCCACCAAAGCCGGTGCGCACAAAGGCGACCTCCTTGGTCGAACGGTGGTAAAGCCAGTTCAGCAGGTAGACGATCACCACGATCAGGATGATCGCAGCGATGAGCCAGAGGATGATCGATCCAATCAGGCCGCTCGTCATGGTCTCGTCCTCCCTTCAACCAGTTCTCAGGGCCTTGAAGGCCTTGGTCTGTTCGGTCAGCGCAACCTCGGTTGGCAGCCGCTCCATGGAGGAGGCGCCGTAGAAGCCGTGGCAGTTCTCGGTGTTTTCCAGCACGTAGCGAGCGTCGTCGGGCATAGCGACGGGCCCGCCATGGACCAGGATCAGGACTTCCGGATTGATCTTCAAAGCCGCGCCCGCCCAGGCCTCGACCAGGGCCGGGCAGTCTTCCAGTCTGAGCGCGGTCTCGGCACCGATCGCGCCGCCGGTGGTCAAACCAAGGTGACAGACCACGATGTCCGCACCGGCCTCGGCCATCGCGGTTGCGTCCTCCTCGTTGAAGACGTAGGGCGTGGTCAGCAGGTCCTTCTGATGGGCAAGACGGATCAGGTCGACCTCCTGGCCGTAGGACATGCCGGTCTCTTCGAGGTTGGCGCGGAAGGTGCCGTCGATCAGGCCGACAGTCGGGAAGTTCTGCACGCCCGAAAAGCCGATCGCCTTCACCTCATCCAGGTAGTGGTCGAAGATGCAGAAGGGGTCGGTGCCGTTGACCCCGGCCAGAACCGGGGTCCGAGTCGCGACCGGCAGCACCTCGCGGGCCATTTCCATGACGATCTCGTTGGCATTGCCATAAGCCATCAGCCCGGACAAAGAGCCGCGGCCGGCCATGCGGTAACGCCCCGAGTTGTAGATCACGATCAGGTCGATCCCACCCGCTTCCTCGCATTTCGCGGAGAGCCCGGTCCCGGCGCCGCCTCCGACGATCGGCTTGCCCCGGCGCTTCATGTCCTGGAACCTCTCCAGCAGCTGCTTACGTTCAAAACGCGGCATGACGGGCCATCCTCTCGGTCGGGTGGATCTCTTCCAGGGCTGCGACGACCGCGGCGGTGAAGGCGGGGTCGTTAATATGGTGCGGGCTGCGGATCAAGCGGCGGCTACCGGTTTCCTGGAACCGCCGGGCGAAGGCGTCGAAAAGCGTGCGATCGGCCTCGGGGTCATGAAATGGCTGGCCCGGCGCGTCCAGTGCCGAGACCCCACCCTCAGGGATCAGGAAGCGGACCGGCCCGGTCAGCTCGTTGAGGCGCCCGGCGATCCAGTCGCCCATGCGCGCGTTCTCCTCGGCGGTGGTACGCATCAGGGTGACCTGCGGGTTGTGCTCGACGAAGAGCCGGTCCCGGTAATGCTCCGGCACCGTGTCGCGGGCGCCGAAGTTGACCATGTCGAGCGCGCCGAGCGAGCCGACGTAGGGAATCGGGTTGCGGATGAAGGCGCCGAAGCGGTCCTCGGTCGCCGGGAAGACCCCGCCCATCATCATGTCGCAGACCTCGGTGGTGGTCAGATCGACCACCGCCGCCAGCATCCCGCTCTCGGCCAGCTTCTCCATCGAGCGGCCTCCGGTTCCCGTGGCGTGGAACACCAGGCAGTCGTAGCGGTCCTGGAGCTGCGCAGTGATCTGCTGGACGGCCTGGGTGGTGACCCCGAACATGGTCAGGCCAAGGCCCGGCTTGTCCTCCGCGCCGCGCCCTTCGGCCGCCGGCCGGCCGGCGTCCTTGACCATGCCGGCCAGGGCGTTGGCGCCGTTCGTCAGGACCCGCTTGGAAATCCGGTTCAGGCCCTGAACGTCGGTCACGGAGTACATCATCATGATGTCGGTCGGCCCGATGTACTGGCCGACCTCGCCAGAGGCGACCGTGGAGATCATCACCTTAGGAATCCCAACCGGCAGGCTGCGCATCGCCGGCGTGGCCAGCGCGGTGCCGCCGGAGCCACCGGCCGAGATGATCCCGGCGATCCCGCGCTGGCGCCGGATCCAGTTCTCGAAGGCCTCGGACATGGCGCGCACGGCGGCGCCCCGGTCGTCGGTGAAGATCGCCGAGGCCCCACCCCGGTGATAGGCGGCGACCATGTGCGGCGGCACGTCGGCCGGCGACGGCTTGCCCGAGGTCGAGAGGTCAACGCTGCGGACCCGCAAGCCCTGGGCGACGAGCCGGTCGCGCAGATAGCGAAGTTCCGCGCCCTTGGTATCGAAAGTGCCCGCGACGAGGACCTCCTCGCCGCCCAGGGCGTCCAGCGGAGTCAGCGGCTCGGTGAAAAGCGGCTCCGGCTTGGTATCGAAGGGACGCAGCGGCTCCGCCTCGGCGGCCGGCCGCGGCGCCGCTTCCTGCGGGCCTTCCCCGCGGGTCCAGGCCGCACTCGACCAGCGGGTCGGCGGCACGTAGACCAGACTCGAGGGCGCGACGGCCGCTGCCTCCGCGCCTTCCTCTTGCTCGGGTGCCGGCTCGGGTTCTGGCTCCGGCAGAGTGGCCACCGGCGGCGCCGGCTCGGCCGGCAATTCCAGGTCCTCGGGCGACAGGTCCTCGTGGGAATGCCGGCCGACACCCAGCAGGCGTTCCTGGAGGGTCCGGTCGGCGGCCAACTGGCGCGCCGGGAGCACCCGGCCGATCCGGCCGTTGACCATGATCGCGACGTCTTCCGAAATCGCGGTGGCGACTGCGATGTTCTGCTCGATCAGCAGGATCGCCACGTCGCGCTCGGCGGCGAGTTCGGCCAACAGCGCCTCGACCTGGTCGACAACGACCGGGGCCAGGCCCTCGGTCGGCTCGTCGAGGATCAGCAGGCGCGGGTCCTGCAGCAGGGCGCGGGAAATCGCCAGCATTTGCTGCTCGCCGCCGGAGAGCTGCCCGGCGCCATTGCGGCGGCGCTCGTAGAGCCGCGGGAAGGTTTCGTAGATCCGATCCACGGTCCAGGTCCCGCCGCCGGTCTCGGCGATCCGGAAGTGCTCCTCGACCGTCAGCGACGGCCAGAGCCGCCGGCCCTGGGGCGTGTAGCCAATGCCCTTGCCGGCGATTCGGTAAGGTGCGAGGCCGGTGATCTCCTCACCGTGGAAGCGGATCGAGCCGCGCTGCGGCCGCAGCAGCCCGGTGATCGCGTTGCAAAGGGTCGTCTTGCCCATGCCGTTGCGCCCGACCACCGCGTGCACACCCTGCTCCAGGGTCAGGTCGACGCCCTGCAGGGCATGTGACTGGCCGTAATAGACGTGCAGGTCGCGGACCTGCAGCACCGCAGACGTGGCGGAGCGTGGGCGGTCAACCATGGGCCCGCTCCTGCCCCTCGCCCAAGTAAAGCTCCTGGACCTCGGGGTCGTTCTCGATCTCCTCGGGTGTGCCTTCTTTGAAGATGCGCCCGTTGTGCAGCATCGTCACGCGCTCGGCGACCCGCAGCGCGACGTCCATGTCGTGCTCGATGATGATGTACCCAATGTGCTCGGGCAGGGCCTGGAGGATCTCGATCAGCTCGGCACGCTCCGCCGGCGACAGTCCCGCCGCGGGCTCGTCGAGAAGGATCAGGCGCGGTGCCCCGGCTAGCGCCAGGGCGATCTCCAGTTGGCGCTGTTGGCCGTGGCTCAGGGTCGCGACCTGCAGGTCCCGCGCCTCGTCGAGGTGCACCGCCTCCAGCAGGGTCTCGGCCAGCTGCATCGCACTGTCGCTGGGCGTCGGTCGGCGCAATGAGAAGCGCCGGCGGCCCACCCCGCGGCAGGCCAGGTAGATGTTCTCGATCACGCTGAGCCCGTCGAAGAGCAGCGAAATCTGATAGGTCCGGCGCAGGCCGCGACGGATCCGCTCGTGAACCGGCAGATCCGTCACGTCCTCGCCAAAGAGACGCACGCGACCGGTGGTCGGCGGGAAGTCCCCAGTGATCGCGTTGAACAGCGTGGTCTTGCCCGCGCCGTTCGAGCCCAGAACCGCGCGCCGCTCTCCCGCCTCGACGGTGAGGTTGATGTCCGCGAGGGCCACCAGCGCGCCGAAGTGGCGGCTGACAGCCTCCAGCTCCAGCGCGAAGCGGCCGGTGCCTTGTAGACGGGAAAGGGCGTCGGTTCTGGGCACGGTGTCGAACCTAAAGCGACATTAGCTGCAGGTCGGGTTTTCGCGGCCGACCTGGCCGTACTTTAGGAATTCGTCATAGGACAGGCCCAAGGTCTGCGTGACCTGCGGTATGACCTTGATGGTCTTGTTGAGCAGATTACCGTCCGGCCCTTCCGTAACCTCGGTCAGGAAGATGTCGGCAATCGCCTGGCGCCGCTCGTCGAGGCTGACCTTGCCGGTCGGCGTGTCGAAGGAGAGCTTCGAGAGCGCCGCCCGATACTTCTTACCGCCGTCCGACAGATCGCCGCCGACCTCATCCAGGGCCAGAAGCGCGGCCTTGGTGTTGATGTAGTAGGCGTGAGCGAAGAGCGAGGGCGACGGGAAGCCATCCGGGAACTGCTTCTTGTAAGCTGCGACGAAGGCCTTCCAGCCGTCGTTGTCCCAGGTGTCCGAAATCGGACCGCCCGAAGGCGTGCCGATCACGAAACTGCGGGTCCGACCCTTGGAGCCGAGCACACTTTGGTCGACCGTGATCGAGCCGCCGACCAGCGGCAACTCGCCACCGGCCTGCTCGTACTGGGTCAGGAAGTTGACCGCGTCCGCGCCGCCGAGCGCAACAAAGATGGCATCGACATCATCCGGCAGGGCCGCGATGACAGACGAGTAGTCCTTGTTGCCGATCGGGACCCAGAAGCGGGCGTCGACGGGCGCCTTGCCGCCAAGCCGGCAGAAGGGCTCGAGGAAGCCGAAGACCTGGGTGTATGGGAAGGAGTAATCCTCGGCCAGGACCGCGATGCTGCGGTAGCCCTTTTCCTTGTAGACGTATTCGCCGAGACCGGCCATCCACTGGGCGCCCTCCGTGCTGAAGCGGAAAAAGTTCTCCGCCGGGTTGCGCAGCGTGGTGTCCTGGGCCGCCGAGGAACCGTTCAGGAAGGTCACGTTCGGCTGGGTCTTGGCGTAGTCCTTGACCGCCAGGCCCTCTGAGCCGGAAAGCGGGCCGACCAAGACCTGGACTCCGTCCTGCTCGACCAGCTTGCGGGTCGCGCGGATGGCGCTGTCCGGTGAGGCATCGGAGGAGCCGGTGATCAGCTCGATCTTCTTGCCGCCGGAGCTGTAGCCGAACTCTTCCAGCGCCAGCTTGACGCCGCGCATGCTGTCCTCGCCGAGCACGGTGAACGCGCCCTCGAGGGTCGCCAGGGCCCCCATCTTGACCGTGTCCTCCGCCACGGCGGGGCTGGCCAGCGCCAACACGACCGCCGCCGTGATCGTCTTGCGTCCTATTCGGAGCATCTTCACCTCCCTGTTTCAGGTTTGTTCGAGCGATCCGGCGGGATGCCGGCCGTCCCGTTCATCGTAGCCCGCGCCAAGTTGCGCGCGTCTGCCGAGCCGGATCCGCGTGCGGAGCCGGCCCCAAAGTCCCAAGAGGCCATCGGGCGAGAACAGCACAATCAGCAGGAATGCGGTGCCGATGACCGTGTTGAAGCGTTCCCGGTCGATCAGGTCGATCGCGAAGTTCTGCAGCAGCACGAAGGCGAGCGCGCCCAGGAAGGGGCCGATCGGATGGCGCAAGCCACCAATCACCGCGATCACCAGGATATCGATGACGACATCGACCCCGACCGACCCGGGCGAGATCCGTCCGTTGAACCAGACCAGCAGGACGCCCGCCGTGCCTGCGATCAGCCCGGACAGGAAGTAGGCGAAGATCCTGTGCAGGGTGACGTCGTAGCCGATCGCCCGCATCCGTCGCGGGTTGTCACGGATCGCCTGCAGGCTCAGCCCGAAGGTCGAGCGCGATCCGTAGACCACGGCCCAGAGGAAGCCGCCCGCGACCGCCAGCGACAGATAGTAGAAGGGCAGCGGGTCGCGCCAGTCGACGCCGAAGAGCACCGGCGGCGCGACTCCGGCGAAGCCGGTGAAGCCGTTGAAGATGACGTAGTTCTGGCGGACGAAGTAGAAGAAGGCGACGGCGATCGCCAGGGTGATCATGATGGTGTAGATGCCCTCGGTCCGCACCGAGATCGCGCCGATGAAGGTGCTCAGCAACGCGGCGGCCAGCACAGCGGTCGGCACCGTCAGCCACCAGGGCCAGCCCAGGCCCATCACCTCAACGCTGTTGTCGCCGAGGATCGCCATCAGGTAGCCGGCGAAGCCGGCCACCGTCATCTGCGCCAGACTGACCATGCCGCCGTAGCCGGCCAGCATCATCAGAGACAGGGAGATGGTCCCCAGGATCAGCGAATAGGCACCGATCTGGAAGACGAAGAAGTCCGAGGCGAAGCTCGGATAGACCAGCAGCAGGACGAGGGCCGCGATCGCAGCCGGATGGCGCTCCACGAAGGTGCCGCTGCCGGAAAAGAGGCGCCGCGTCGCCATGGCCTAACGGGTCCCCATGATGCCCTGCGGGCGCACCGCCAGGACCACGACCAGGATCAGGAAGGTCAGCACCACCCCGTAGGTCGGGAAGTAGGCCAGGCCGAACTGCTCCGCGAGGCCGATCAGCAACGCCCCGATAGCGGCGCCGGGAACCGACCCGAGGCCGCCGACGATGACCACGATTAGGGAAGCCAGCAGGTAGCGGACGTCCTCGCCCGGTGCAATCGACAGCGCGGTCCCCCCGACCACACCGGCGAAGCCGGCGAGCCCGGCACCGATCGCGAAGACCAGAGCGAAGAGCAGCTGAACGTTGATACCGCTGGCCGAGAGCATCTGCCGGTCGTTGACCCCGGCGCGGATCATCATCCCGACCCGGGTCCGGTTCAGGAACAGCCACAGCCCGAGCCCGACGGCGACGGCAACCGCGAGCACGGTCAGCCGGTAGATCGGGTACTTGATGAAAACCGGATCGCCCGAGGCCTTGACCACCGAGACCACCGGCAGGGTCGCCGCCCCGAATAGCCACTCCGGCGGCGCGAACTGGTAGGTGGTGCCGGTCCAGACCGCCAGCATCAGGTCCGCGGCAATGATCGAGATCGCCAAGGTCACCAGGGTCTGACGCAGGTCGTCACCCTCCATGCGGCGGAAGATCAGCACCTGCATCAAGACCCCGCTGGCGGCGATTGCGAGGAAGGCGACGGCCAAGCCCAGAAACCAGCTGCCGCTGGCCTCGGCGACCTCATAGCCGATGTAGCCGCCCAGAAGGTAGAGTGAGCCGTGCGCCAGGTTGACGTTGCGCATTAGCCCGAAGACCAGGGTGAAACCGCTGGCGACCAGGAAGTAGAGGCCGCCCAGGGTGATGCCGTTCAGCAGGGTGTTCACGAAGGTCTTCTTGCGGCCCAGACCGGAGATCAGCCAGTCGGGCCAGACCGCGAAGATCATCCAGAGGAAGACCGCAGCGGCGAGCAGGATCACGATCGCCCAGAAGGTGTGGCGCTCGACGAACTGCCTCATACGTGCCGCCTCCGCGGACAGGCGGGCGGGCAACCATCCGGCTCGGCCGGGTTGGGCGGCATGGCGTCTTTCCTCCCTCGGACGCCGCCATCTGCGCAGCGGGCGTCACTCTTGGTCGTTGGCGCAAGCGGCCGCAAGACCGCGGTTTCAGCGCTCCGGCCTTGTCGCGGCCGTTTTCAAAAGCCTGTCCCGACATGGGTTTCGGTGCAACTGCTTCGCATTTCCTATTCGGGTAATTTTGGGTAAAATACGACAAACGATTGCGAATCACCTGATGGCGGGTGCACATCCAAGGCCTGGGCCTTTGCGGCGTTGATCGAGTGAACGGAGAACGGCCTCGCTTTTCTTCGGGCGTTTGAGTCGATCTGTGCAAGACTCCACGGCCATGGTTGACCGCTTGAGCTGGCGCATCGCGTTAAGATCCGGGATTGCCGGGCCGAGCCCGGTCATCCCGGAAGCGATTGTCACCCTCGCGCCGGGATTCCGCCACGAGAGCATGCCGAGCGAAGTCGGACTACTCTTGCCGAATACCGAGGGGCCGAAGCGGCTGATCGATGCGATCGCGGGCGATCCCACACTCTGTCGAGAGGCGATGCTCGGGCTCTTCCTGGCCAGCCCGTTCCTGAACCTGCCGCTGGAAGGCGAGCGCCTGACCCGAGCCGGGGTGCGATGGATCACCAACCTGCCGAGCGTCGAGCAGCAGGATCAGGAGTTTTCCCAGCAGCTGGCCGACGTCGGGCTGGATCGCGGTCGCGAGTTGGCCTGCCTGGCGGAGCTTCGCAGCCAAGGCTTCCGGATTGCGGCGGTCGTCGCGGACGCACCCGGCGCGGCAGCAGCAGCCGCGGTCGAGCCAGAGGCGCTGATCATCCTGCCCAGGGTCGCTGACTTCGCGGCCGGCTTTCCCTCGCTGAGGCAGCGTGGCGCGGCGGCTCAGGCGGTCGCCGAGGCCGCGGCGGGCGCGGGCTGGTCGGGCCTCCTCCTCGGCCTGGCCGAGGGCAGCGATGCCGAACATGAGGCGCTATGGCCGGACCGACTGGACGGCTTGGTCTGCCGGCCGCGTCCAGCTTGAGCAGCGCCGGCGCCGCTATCCCGACAGCCCGAACTTCTGGATCTTGTTGTAGAGGGTCTTGCGCGACATCCCCAGCGCCTCCGCGGTGCGCGTCCGATTGAAACCGTGCCGCCAGAGGGCGTCGACGATCCGGTCCTTTTCGTTGCCGGCGCCGGGTCTGGCCGTCTCCCGCTCCTGCGGCAGGAACCGAAGGTCAGACGGCTGGATGGGCTCGCTTCCAGGCCGTCCGGCAAGAGCCCCGAGCAGGGACTTCAACTCCGCTTCGTTGCCGGGCCAGAGGTGGGCGTGCAGCCGCTGCAGCGCGGCCGAGGAGAAAGACGCCCGGTCCAGAGGCAGGCGCGGGCTCGCGGCCGCCAGCGCCTCGAGGATTGTCAGCAGGTCGTCGATCCGCTCGCGAAGTGGCGGCACACGCAAGATCCAGCCCGCGAGATGGGCGACCAAGTCGGCATCCAGACCGGCGCCCAGCAACTCCTCCGCTGCCCGGCCCTCGGTGACCGAAAGCTCGCTGACCAGGACGACGCGCGGCACCACCGGCAGGGCGCGCCGCGTGCCCGGGGCCCGGAAGACGCCCTCCCAAAGGGCCCGTGCCAGGCGCTTCTGGGTTGCCGGCGGCAGGCGCTCGGGGGCGTGGATCACCAGCAGCTCGATCGCGCTGTCGGTCAGGGCCGGCCGCTGCTTGGCGATGGTCTCACGATGGCCGAAGAGGATGCCACGGGCCCGGGCCGGAAAGTCTTCCCCGGCGACGTCGACCTGGACCAGGGCATTGCCCGCCTTCTTGCCCGCCTGGCTGCCCAGCGCCTTGATGACCGGCAAGATGGCGATCCCCTTTTCGGCCAGCACCAGCACGGGGTCGGGCGTCGCCGCGAGGGCGCGCAGCCGGCGCAGGAAGTCGAGGTGCGGCTTGGAGCGACCGACGAAGCCGAAGCGCCGCGACCAGGCCACCAGGCCGGCGCTTTCATTGTCCAACGCGGCCCGGCGCCGACTGGCCTGTCGAAAGCGGTCGATCTGATCGGCGACGGAGTCTTCCAGCGGCATGCGCTCGATGGTGGAGCCGCCGACATAGCCGTCGATCGGCGCCAAGCTGAGGACACGGCCGAGATCCTCTGCGGTGGCGATCGGCCCGCCTTCCAGGAAGAACCGCGTCTTGGGATTGATGCGCTTGATCAGCCGGCCGATGTCGCGGGCGGTCGTGGCCACCTCCTCCAGGCTCGCACGGCTTTGATGGCCGAGCACGCCGCCGACATTCCAGCCGAGGTTGAGGCAGATCAGGTCGATTCCCGCGTCAGCCGCGAGACGCGCCTGGGTTCGGGTCGCACAGTAGAACATCGAGGTCAGACCGATGTCCTGGACCGCCCGCAACTGCGCGACCTCGCGTTCGATCCCGCGCCCGGCCCGAGCCAGGATCTGCTGCATCGGCCGCGAGTAATGCATGCAACTGGGGAAGTTCACCGCACCGGTGAAACCGGCTGCGCGGACCCGCTCCGCCTGGGCCGTCGGATCGAGTTCACGGCCCCAGACGTTCACGCCGAGCAGGACTGGGATCCGACACTGGGTCAGTAGTTCCTCGCAGGCGAAACCTTCGGTCAGCCGATCGGCATCGAAGATCGGCATCATGCAGGCGATCGAGGGCGCCCCCATGTTGCGTAGCCGGCCGGCGTTGATCGCCAGAAGGAAATCCGCGCCGCCGCGCTCGGCCGCCAGGGCGGTGTTCCCGGAGCCGATGGCCGCCCCGATCAGGAATTTCGCTGAGAACGGCAAGCCGCCATGCCCACTTTGAAGCCCACAATGCTCGCCGGAGTCTAGCCACAGACCCGGACGCGCTGTCCAGGGACCGGTTTCGGCAGGGCAGATGATGGCGGGCCGCGGGAGCGCCTGCTACTGAATTCATCGACTTGGATGGCAAACGCCTCATAAGTCGCCGGATCAAGCCGGATCGGGTGCAGCTCAGGAAATGGCGTTGGCGATCGCGCGGCCGCTCTCGAAGGCGCATTCGACCCGCGCGCCCAGGCACCAGTCGCCGCCCAGAAACAGCGTACTCTCCGCGAAGCTCAGGAAGGGTGCCCCGAGCGCCGCCGTCGTCCTGGCGAAGCGCCAGCGATGGGCCTGCGCCGTTTCGATGTCCGGCAAGGGCTCGCCGAAGGCTTCGGGCAGCATCTCGACCATCACCCCGGCGACCTGATCGCGCTCGAGCTCCAGGTGACGCCGACTCCATTCAGATCCGGCGTGAACGACCCAGCACTCCGGCCCCGGCTCCCGACCCGGCTTGGAGCCGTTGCGGGCGATCCAGGCGATGTCTTCCGCCTCAAAACGCCGAACGTCGAAGCTTGCTTCGACGGCCGCGGCGAAGCGCAGCATCAGGGCCCAGCAGGGCGCGATCTCGACCTCGGCAAGCGCCGCGGCGACCGCCGGCTCCGATGCCAGCAGCCGCCCTGCCTGCGGGGCCGGCGCCGTGCAAACGACGACGTCGAAGCGCTCTCCGTCTTCGCCCGTCGGGCCAAAGACCTGCCAAGCGTCCTTCTCCCTTCGGACTGCGCTCACTTCGGACCTCAGACGGACGTCGATGCCCTCGGCCAGCGGCTTGACCAGCGCGTTCATCGCGGGCGCTCCGACGTACCAGGTATCCTGGGTCGCCGCCGGACCACCCCCGGGCCGGGGACGCCATTCGGCGGCCGCACCCGCGTCTTCGGCGACCCGAAGAGCCTGCCGGAAGGCCGCCGAACGCGCCGTCACGTACTGGGCGCCGTGGTCGAAGGCTATGCCATCGCCCGCACGCCGGGTCGCCAAGCGGCCGCCGAGTCCGCGGCTCTTTTCGAAGACCGTGGGCCGAAAGCCGCGCTCGGCGAGCTGCTGGGCACAGGTCAGGCCGGCCATCCCGGCGCCGATGATCGCGATTCTGGTCTTGGCGGCTCTCTGTCCAATCACCATCTGTCACTCGGTTTGGAGGGCAGTCATGAGGATGTGCTTCCTACGGAGCCTGGGGTTGCCCGGATCGATCCTGCACCGGTTCGCCGAACTCGCCGGGGCCGCGTCGGGCCGGCTCGCGTCGAAAGGACTCGCCGTCGCCTTGGGTTCAGCGGTTCTTTTCGCCGCCCCTCCTGGCCCCTCCCTTGCCGGAGAAGCGGCGGCGTGGAAAGGCCTTCGCTCAGGCGGACACGTCGCCTTGATCCGGCACGCCCTGGCGCCCGGCACCGGCGATCCCGCAGCCTTCACACTCGACGACTGCAGCACGCAAAGGAACCTCTCCGATGCCGGCCGGGCGCAGGCCGCGCGCATCGGCGCTCGCTTCCGAAAAGAGGACATCGAGACTGCAAGGGTGTTCTCCAGCCAATGGTGCCGCTGCCTCGAGACCGCGAAATTGCTCGCCCTCGGGCCGGTCGAAGAGCTGCCGATTCTGAACTCCTTTTACGAGCGGCGGGAAAACCAAACGCCACAGACCCGGGCGCTCGAAGGCTGGCTCGCGAAGCAAGATCTCGGCGAGCCGGTCGTCCTTGTCACCCATCAGGTCAATATCACCGCCCTGACCGGAGTTTTTCCGACATCGGGCGAGATGGTGGTGATCCGCCGAACCGAGGACGGCGGGATTGTCGTCGTCGGTACGATCGAGACCGATTGACCGCCAAGGCCCGAACTACCGGTAGAAGCCGATCTCAGCGACCGCGAGATCGGCACGGAACGCGCGCCCGATCGCGACCAGGCCGAGGCGCCGCAGACGCGTAACGTCCAGCGGCGTTTCCAGCCGATAGGGAGCGAAGGAGGCAAAGGGAAGCTCGACCGTCTCCCAAGCCGGGCCCGCCGTGAACTGCGCCCGGTAGGATTGCCAGGGCCGGACGTTGTCGGGTGTCCGCAGATGCAGCGAGTAGCGCTCGCCGTTGCCGCGCAGGAGAAGCCGCAAGCCGAGGAAGTCCGAGGCGTCGAAACTGCCGCCGTCTGGCGCCAGATCGAGCGCCGCCTGGATGAAGCCGCCCTCGTTCTCCAGCCGAACGTCGCCGGTCAAACGCAGGCAGGCGCGGCCATCAACAAGATCCCGGGCGACGCTTGCCTCGGAGATCCCGCCCATCACCCGATCGCTGACGCCGCGCCAGCGCGTGCCGATCTTGGAAACCAGGTCGGGGGCAGCAAAGTCGTCGATCAACATTTCGGTGCTCTGCGCCCGGGCATCGGCGGCTCTTAGCAGCAGGAGGAGAAGGCCGAAGCATACTAGGGCCGCCGTTCCATAGCTACGGCGCCCCTGCATTCCACCGCAAAGCCTGCTCCGTCTCTCAAGATCGGTCATCTCCGCCATCTCAGCTGATCTTGGCGGCGCCGGACCCCGTACCACTTACACGATGCCGCTTGTTCTCGATGTCATTGGCCTGGTCGCCGTCGCCACGCTCTTCGGATCGATGGCGTTCTTTTCCTTCGTCGTCGCGCCCCTGGTTTTCGTCAAGCTGGATGGCGCCTCGGCTGGCCGCTTCCTGCGCGGGTTCTTCCCTTGGTACTATCTGGTCGTCGGCCTGCTCGCGCTGCTCGCACTGGCGGCGCTCGTGGCCTTGCGTCCGCTCGAGGCCACAACCCTCGGGCTTGTCGTGCTCGGCGCCGTCGTCTCGCGGCAGGTCCTGATGCCGCGAATCAACCATCATCGAGATCGGATGCTCGAGGGCCAAACTGACGCCGAGCGCGCCTTCAACCGCCTCCACCGTCTCTCGGTCTGGATCAACGCGCTCCAATTGCTCGCCGCCTTTGTGGTGTTGCTGCGCTTGGCCGCGGCCTAGCGCTTGGACAAGGAAACCGCCATGAAGAAAATGCCCTATCGCGCACGCACGGCCAGCGGCGACAGCTTCGACATCGACTTTCCGCTGCATGACGAGACCCGCGATGCCGTCAGGGTCGGGCAGTTGCTCTCGACGGTTCTCGAGGCGATCGACAAGGACATCGCCCTGGGCGGAGATACCAGCAACGGCGACGTCCTGCAGGCCGTCGCGATGGCCATGGCGGTGCGCTCGCGCATGATCGCTTCGCCGCAGGCGGCGGTCGAAGTTCTTTCGTTGCAGCTCTTGCGGACCGCTCTGGCTGCGGCCGAAGAGGGCGTCCATCACGCGCCGCAGGTCGGCCACGCCTGAGCGCGTCACGCCTTCTCCGTTAGATAGACCCTACGCCACTGGCCGATCAGGAAATCGAGCCAAGGCCCAAGGCCCTCGCCGCTACGCGCGGAGACGGCGAAAAGCCTGGCGTCCGGGTTCGCCTGGCGAACGTTCGCGCGACAGAGATCCAGGTCGAAGTCGACATGGGGCGAGAGGTCGAGCTTGTTGATGACCACCACCTCGGCGGCGCGGAACATGTGCGGATACTTGAGCGGCTTGTCCTCGCCCTCGGGGGTCGAGATCACCGCCACCTTCATGCGCTCCCCGAGATCGAACAGGGCCGGGCAGACCAGGTTGCCGACGTTCTCGATCATCAGGATCGATTCCGGCCGCGGGTCCAGCTTGCGGACCGCCTCGGCCACCATGTCGGCCTCCAGGTGACAACCGGCCCCGGTGTTGATCTGGATCGCCCTGGCGCCGGCGGCGCGGATCCGCTCCGCGTCCCTGGCCGTCATCTGGTCGCCTTCGACGACCGAGATCTCGACCCGGTCCTTGAGCTCCCGGATCGTGCGCTCCAGCAGTGTCGTTTTGCCGGCGCCCGGTGAGCTGACCAAGTTGAGCGCCAGCACGCCGCGGCCTTCGAACCAGCGGCGGTTGCGCAGGGCGATCCGATCGTTCTTGGCGAGGACAGCCTGCTCCAGCGTGATGACCTCGCCGCCTGGGCCATGCAGGTGGGGCACGTCGTGATCGTGGCCATGGTCCTGGTGGTGGCCATGATCCCGACCCGCGGTCGCGTCCTGGCGCAGCCGGACTTTCTCGCCGCTGTCCGGATCGGTGAGGGTCACGGCGTTGGCCGGATCGGAGCATCCGCAGGTTCCGCACATCAGGCCGCCTCCTCCAGCTCGAAGTCCTTGATCAACAGGGTGTCGCCCTCAGCCTCGAGAAAGTCGAGGCTGGCGCCGGCCAGCACAGTGCCTTCGGCCACCAGTTCGAAGCAGAACGTGAGCGCGCGGCGCTCGACGCAGGCCAGAGGGCCGATGGCGAGCCGGACCCGCCGCACCTTCCGCCCCTTCGCGTGCTCCGCGACGATCGAGACCACGTTCCGGGTCAGGCTGAGTTCGTGCATCAAGAGCCTCCCTCAGCAGATCCGCGGCAGCTGATCGCCGACCAGCATGTCGACCACACGGGTGCCGCCGAAGAGAGTCTTCATCACGACGGCGCTTTCCGGTGCGGGCAGCACGCGGCCGATGACCGCCGACTGCTCACCGGCCGGATGGGCCCGCATCGCGGCAAGCGCCGCCTCGGCCCGACCCTCCGGCAGGACCAGCACAAGCTTCCCTTCGTTCGCCAGGTAGAGCGGATCCAGTCCGAGGATCTCGCAAAAGCCCCTGACCTCCTCGCGCAGCGGCACCGCACTCTCCTCGATCTCGATGCCGACCCCGGCGGCCCGGGCGAACTCGTTGAGCACGGTCGCGACGCCGCCGCGGGTCGCGTCGCGCAGGCAGTGCACCTCGGGACAGGCTGCCAAGATCGCATCGATCAGGCCGTTCAGCGGCGCGCAATCGCTCTCGATCGGCGAGTCCAGGGCCAGGTCGCCGCGGGCATCGAGGATCGCCGCGCCGTGGTCGCCCAGCAGGCCGTTGACCAGGACCAGGTCGCCGGGCGCCGCGCGCCGGGCGGCGATCTCAACGCCTTTGGGTATCACGCCGACACCGGCGGTGTTGACGAAGAGCTTGTCGGCCGCGCCCTTGGGCACAACCTTGGTATCGCCGGTGACGATAGCCACTCCAGCCTCGTCCGCCGCGGCCCGCATCGAGGCCGCGATGCGCCGCAGGTCCTCGACCGGGAAGCCTTCTTCGACGATCACACCGCAGCTGAGGTAGAGCGGCCGGGCGCCGCCGACCGCCAGGTCGTTGACCGTACCGCAAACAGCCAGCCGGCCGATGTCGCCGCCGGGAAAAACCAGAGGATCGACGACGTAGCTGTCGGTCGTGAAGGCCAGGCGGTCACCCTGGGCCTGCAAGGCCGCCAGGTCGAAGCGGGCC
>JASJAL010000103.1 GCA_030067055.1 Kiloniellales bacterium
TTACGACTTCTACGCCAGCGACCGCCTGGCCAGCGACACCGCGCCGCTGGGCCTGGCCGGGACCCTGTCCTTCAGCATCGCCGGTGCCACCACCAACGTCGCCTATGCCGCCGGCGACAGCCTGAGCGACATCGCCACCGCGATCACCGGCGCCCTGGGTGGTGCCAACATCACGGCCAGCGTGGTCCGCGAGGCCGACGGCTTCCGGCTGCAGGTCGTCGACACCGACGGCGACAACTTCTACCTGTCGGATTCGGGCACCCTGACCCTGCAGTCGAACCTGCGGCCCGGTGTGCCCGGCACAGCCGGCCGGCTGGCACTGCGCCAGGACATCCAGTCCAACCCGGACCTTCTGGCCCGGGGCGAGTTGAGCGACGCCGCGGGCCTCGCGGTCGGCGACATCGGGGTCAGCGCCGGCAACGGCGACATTGCCGCTGCCCTCGGCCAGCTCTTCACCAGCGATGTCGGCTTCGCCGCGGCCGGCGGGCTCTCCGCGGCGCAGCTGACCCTGGAGGGCTACGGTGCCGCCATCATTGCCGGAGCCGCGGGTCTGACCAACGCCGCAAAGTCCGACCTGGATCTCGGCGAGAGCTTCCAGCTGGCGCTCGAGAACCAGGCCGCCTCGCTCAGCCAGGTCAACCTGGACGAAGAGCTCGCCAACATCGTGGTCCTGCAGAACACCTATGCCGCCTCGGCGCGGATCACCAGCGTGGTGTCGGAGCTGCTCGACGACCTGCTCAACGCCGTCCGTTAGGGGAGTCCGAGATGACCCGCATCGCGCCCTTCGCCCAACAGCAGCTGATCCTGCAGCAGGTGCTCAACATCCAGGCCCGGACCTACGACGCCCAGGTCCAGATCGCGACCGATAAGAAGTCGCAGGACTACGCCGGGATCGCGAAGGACAGCGCGCGCCTGATCTCGCTGGAGACCACCCGGAACCGGACCGAGCAGTTCCTGTCCAACATCCAGGTTCAGGACCAGCGCATCCAGCTGATCGACCTGGGCCTGGAGACCCTGGACACCGCGGCGCGGGACATGCGCAACATCCTGGATTCGGCGCTGACCAGCCCGGCCGCCTTCGAGGGCGACCTGGCGAACCTGGCCGCCAACACCCGGCAGCTGGTGCTCGACGTGCTCAACAGCCGCGACGGCAATCGCTACCTCTTCGGCGGCACCCGCAGCGACACCCGGCCGGTCTCCTTGGATCCGCCGGGCTACCGGCCGGTCGGCCTGATCGAAAACGACGGCGTCACCGTCGACAGCACCTTCTACGAGGCCTACTACGAGGACGTGCTGGGCAACACCCTGCCCTTCGCCGCAGGCTCGTTCTATGAGCAGATCTATTTCGACAAGAACGGCGTGGCGCCCGCCGGCCCGTTGCCGGCGGACCCCGACAACCCGACGCTGACCGAGTTCGTCGCTGAGGATCCGGCCCTCTGGGACTACTACGTCGACCGCCTGAACTCGGCGCAGATGCTGGCCAACCCGAAGCTCGACTACTACCAGGGCGACTTCTCGGTGCAGGCCGCCCGGGTCGACGATTCGACCACGGTCCAGATCGAGGCCCGGGCCGACGCCATCGAGATCCAGCAGCTGATCACCGCCCTGGATGCGATCGCCAACCTGCCCAACGCCGACTCCCGCGACCCCTTCGCCCGCGAGGTCATCGTCCAGGCCCGCGACATGCTGAACAGCATCCTGGGAACCGATGCCTCGGACGGCATCGACGGGCTCGACGGACTACGGGTCAGGGCCAACGCGGCGCGGGTGACCCTGGAGCAGATCCGCGAGCGCCTGTCCAGCTTCGACGCCTTCGTCGAGGGCACGATCAACGACATCGAGAACATCGACAGGAACGAAGTCCTGCTAAAGCTTCAGAACGATCAGTTCGTCCTCGAGGCCTCCTTCACCACCCTGGCGCGACTGCAGTCGCTGTCGCTGCTCGAGTACATCTAGAGCTGCCTATGCCATTAGGCCAATCTTAAGCCGAATGTTGGACAAACGATCAGGCGAAAAGGTCAGGTAGACCATGATTCCGATCACTTCGGCAGGCGTCCAGAACTTCAGTTTTGCCCGGTCCTTCGCGGCCTTGGCGCAGGCGGCCGCCCGTCCGGCGTTCGAGCTGCAGTTCAACGCCGCCCAGAACGCCGTCCTCGACCGCCTGGACACCCAGATCGCCGACCTGCAGAGCTCGGACCTCTTCCTCGGCAAGACCGCGACCCTCAGGGTCAAGCTGAGCCAGCTCGAGAACCGGCTGCCCGAGATCGAGTCCTACCGCGAGTCGGTCACCACCAACCGGACCACCACCCTCGACATCCTGAACGGCCTGGCCGAAGCCCGCGACCTGACCGACCCCGGCACGGTCGCCGAGTTCGACGCCAAGCTGGCCGAGGTCGTCGCCCTGGTCGAGAAGCTGCAGACCCGGCCCTTCGCCCTGATCGGCGTCGACGACGGCCTCCTGCAGACCAAACCCCAGGTCCAGGCGGACCTGGCGGCCATCACCACGAACAACTTCGCGACCGCCGCCGACATCCAGGCGGTGCAGGACACGATCGACAGCCTCACGACCACCCTGAACGGAACCCTTGCGGTTCTCGAGATCAACGACGACGACGCCTTCGACTCCCTGGCCGCGCTGCAACGCCAGCAGGCCGAGGTGCAGCGCCAGATCGACGGCATCGAGACCGAACAGCGCCAGCAGCGCCTGGACGAGGTCAACGACCTGCGCGAGCAGGCGAGCCGGACCCTCAGCATCATCTCGCTCGGGTTCGAGGGCTCTCAGAACATCACGCAATTCCTGACCGAGAACCTGACCCTGAGCCAACGGCCGGCGCCGGGATCGGTCCTGAATCTCTTCGTCTGAGCCCCACCTCCCTTTATTCCCTTCGTGATAGCCGCCAAGCCGTGAAGTAATATCTTTACGGTTAGTAGGGCAACATTTGCCCTATACCGGAAGATAATTCCCTATGACTAGGCATTTTCTTCCTATTACATGATAAATAATTAGATAATTTGGGAAAAACTTGTATCTAATTTTATGCAAATCGCTGGGATTTCCGGAGTTGGCACGCCGGTTGCCAGAGAGCGGGTGGGGCAAGAAGCCCCGGGGCTAGAACGGCCTCGATACATACGCTTCAGAATGGAGACGAAAGATGGCTCAAGAAGTGACCCTCTCAGCAGCGATTCGTACGAATCTGCTGGCTCTCAGTGACTCCACCAGCTTGATCGACCGGACCCAGTCCCGTTTGTCCACGGGTCTGAAGGTCGCCAGCCCGATTGACGATGCGACGGCATTCTTTGAATCCAAGTCGCTGAGCGATCGTGCGATCGACCTTGAAGACCGGAAGAGCGGGATCGACCAGGCGATCAGCTCGGTCTCGACGGCCCTCGAGGCCATCGAGGCCGTCGACTCGGTCCTCCGCCAGCTGAAAGGTCTGGCGATTCAGGCCAAGTCGGCGACCGGTAGCCAGCTGACCTCGATCGTGTCGCAGTTCAACGAGTTGCGGACGCAGATCTCGAACCTGGCCAACGATGCCGAGTTCCAGGGTCTGAACCTGGTCAACAGCTCGGGGAACTCCCTGACCGTCGAGTTCAGCACGTCGACCACTTCGACCCTGACGATCGACGGCGTGGATATCACGCTCAACACCGGTGGTACCGGTCTGACCGTGGCGGCGGCGGCGAACTTCTCGCTGACGTCGAACATCGACTCGGCGCTGGCCCAGATCGACGCCGATATCACGACCCTTCGCGGTAACGCGTCGACCCTGGGTTCGAACGTCGCCCTGCTCCAGACCCGTCTGGACTTCACGGAACGTTACGTCAACGTTCTGGAAGAGGGCGCCGGCAAGCTGACCCTGGCGGATCTCAACGAGGAAGGCGCCAACCTGGTGGCCCTCCAGACCCGTCAGCAGCTCGGTATCCAGGCTCTGGCCTTCGCTGGTCAGTCCGAGCAGAGCGTGCTGGCCCTGTTCCGGTAAGCCGGCAAGCCAGTACCAAATACTCTCGACAAGGGGGCGCTTCGGCGCCCCCTCTTTTCGTTGGGCCAGGGAGGACCGCGGCTGAACCGCGCCCCGGGCGGCCTGGCGTCGCGGTAAATATTTCCCAAAGCCGGCAAAGCCTGCCACCCCAGCCCGGCAGGCTTCGCCGCCGCCCCAGCAGCTAGCCCGTAACTATTTGAATAATCTGAGATAAATTCTGGCACAGCCATTGCTCTTACTCCGGCAGAAGCCGCCCCAGTAGGGGGCGGACGCAGTAGAAACGGAGACAAGAAGATGGCCAACGATATCGCCCTGTCGTCAGCGGTGCGGACCAACCTGCTGGCCCTGAACCGAACCCAGGATCTGATCAACCGGACCCAGGAGCGCCTTTCGACGGGCCTCAGGGTGGCCACGCCGATCGACGACGCCACCGCCTTCTTCGAGGCCAAGTCTTTGAACGACCGTGCGCTCGACCTCGGCGAGAGAAAGAGCGGGATCGATCAGGGCATATCGGCGATCACCACCGCCCTGAACGCAATCGAGGCGATAGACACCTTGGTCCGCCAGATGGAAGGCTTGGCGATCAGCGCCAAGACCGCCACCGGAAATCAGCTGGCCGCGATCAAGTCTCAGTTTGACGGGATCCTCGGCCAGATCACCAACCTGGCCAACGATGCCAGCTACCAGGGCACCAACCTGGTCAACAGCACGGCGTCCCAGCTCGAGATCGCCTTCTCGACCGACACCGTCAGCAAGCTGGTGATCCAGGGCTTCGACCTGACCACCGCGGGCCTGACCGTGACCACCGCGGGCGCATTTTCCCTCAGCACGGTCCTCGATACCCGGTTGACCGAGATCGACGCCACGCTCTCGGCCCTTCGGGGCCAGGCCCAGAGCATCGGCTCCAACGTCGCCCTGCTGCAGACCCGGCTCGACTTCACGGAGCGCTACGTGAACGACCACGAAGAAGGCGCCGGCAAGCTGACCCTGGCCGACATCAACGAGGAAGGCGCCAACCTGGTCGCCCTGCAGACCCGTCAGCAGCTCGGCATCGGCGCCCTGTCCTTCGCCGGCCAGGCCGAGCAGTCGATCCTGCGGCTCTTCCAGTAAGCCGCAGACCCGACCCCGCGGAGGCCGGGCCAGTCTCCGGCCCGGCCCGCCCTGCCGCCGGCCTCCGGGTAACGCCGCGTTAACCACGCTGCCGCAGGATGCCGGCCAGCATGACGACAGCAGAGTCCAGCAGCGGCTTCGCGGCGATCCGCGAGGCGATCGAGCGCCTCGACTGGGGCCGGCACGACGAGGCCATCGTGATCTGCGAGGGGCTCCTGCGCGAGGCCCCCGACTTCGCCGAAGCCATTTACCTCCTGGGACTGATCAGCTTCGACCTGGACGAGCCGGTCCAAGCCATCAAGCTGATGGAGCAGGCCCATGCCGCCGATCCCGAGCTCCAGGCGGCGGCCGAGGCCCTCGCAGCAATCAACGCCAAGCTGGGTCGGGTTCAGGAAAGCCTCTACTTCGCCAAGCTCGGCAGCATCCTGGAACCGCACCAGGAGGTCGAAGGTTTGCTGCCGCCACGGCTCGGCTCCTTCTTCGGCAATCTCGAGCAGGGCCGGCCCGACCTCTACCTCAAGCGCGCCCGACGCCAGCTCAGCGCCGGCGAGACGGAAGCGGCGATCACCGACTGCGAGACCCAGCTGGAGCTGACCCCTGGCGATCCCGAGAGCCTGCGCCTGATGGGTGCGCTCTGCCTGGAGAGCGGCCGGGCCGAGCGGGCCATCGCCGCCTCCCACGCCCTGCTGCACCTCGAGGCGCCCCTGCCCGCCGATCTCAGCAGCCTGGCCCTGGCCCTGGATCTGGCCGGCCGGCACGACGAGGCCGAGGCCTGCCATCGCAGCGCCATCGCCGGCGCGCCCGACGACGCCGGACTGCATTCCCGCCTGCTCGACCACCTTGCCCGGCGGCCGACCGCCGCAGCCGTCCTGGCCGAAGCACAGCAGGAATGGTGTGGGCGCCACGCCCAACTGCCGCCGCGCCCGGCACCGCAGCGGGCACCCTGGGGCGGCGAGCGTCCGCTGCGGGTCGGCTACCTCTGCGGCAGCTTTCGCGACAACGACCTGATGCGCTTCTTCGAGCCGGTGCTCCGCAGCCACGACCAGACAAAGGTCGAGGCCCACTGCTATGCCGACGGCGGCCGCTCCGACGCGGTCACCGAGCGGCTGATGAGAGCCGCCCATCGCTGGACCGATCTCGAGCGCATCGACGACGAGACCGCCTGGCAGATCCTCCAGGGCGACGAGATCGACATCGCGGTCGACCTCAGCGGCCACGCCCCGGGCGGACGACCGCTACTCTTCGCACGGCGGCCGGCGCCGCTGGCCCTCGCCTGGCTGGGAAACCTGGTCCCACCCACCGCCGACGGCTTCGACCATGTGCTGACCGACGCCGTCGCCTGGGCCGAGGGCGAAGACGGCGCGCCCGGAAGCGCCCCGCCCCATCGCCTCGACCCCGGTCAGTTCGCCTACCGGCCGCTCGCGGTCCTGCCGGAGCCGGGACCGCTGCCGGCGGCGCAGAGCGGCCACATCACCTTCGGTGCCCAGGGCGACCTGCGCAGCATCGACACCGCGACCGTCGCGACCTGGGCCGTCGCCCTGTCCCGGGTTCCCGGCTCGCGTCTTCTGATCTGCAACCTGCACAACCAGGACCAGGGCTGCATGAGCCGGGTCCTGGACTGCGTCTCGCACCTGGGGCTGCGGCAGCGCTGCGATATCGTGAACCACGCCGAGAACTTCCGGACCGAGTTCGACTTCTACGCCCACGTCGACCTCGCCCTCGACTGGCGCGCGCCCGAAGCGGCGGTCGAGGCTTGCCGGGCGCTCTGGATGGGCGTTCCGGTCCTGGCGCTCACCGGCGACAGGCCGACAAGCCGGCGCGCGGACAGCGTCCTGACGCTCGCCGGTCGACAGGACTGGATCGCGCGGAATGCCGCGGCGCTCGGCGAAATCGCTTTCCAGCTGACCCGCGACCGCGCTGCCCTGGCGGCGCTGCGACAAGCCCTGCGGGCCCAGACCGAGGCCTCCGCCCTGGCCGATGTCGACGGCTTCACCCGCGCCCTGGAGGCCGCCTATGCGGCTCTCTACCAATCCTGGGAGTCGCAGGGCGCCGCCAAGGCCACGTCCAAATAGAGACCGGATCCGGCGGCGAAGCGACGCGTCGACCCTCTGCTCGGCGTCATCCGCCGGACCTTCGACACGATCTCCGCATACCTGAATAGTGCACCGCCGCCGAAGCCCTGATTCGAACGGCGGTTCCAATTTGCTCAGCAATCGCTAGGCTGTCCGATGTCCGGTTGACAAGAGTCAAAGTGATTCGGAGAGCGTAGCGCCAGATTCGATCACGGGGATTCCGCGTTCTTCGCCGCTCACTGCGAGACTCAGGACGACGGATTCGAGGCGGGGGAGAGGGACACGATGCGGCAGACTGCGACCTGGACAATCCTGGGCTTTGCCATGGTTGGCCTCCTTTCGGCCTGCGGGGAGGAGCCGACCGAGATCGCCGAGGTGGTGAGGCCGATCCGGACCTTCACCGTCACCGAGGTCGCCAGCGGACAGTTGCGCAGGTTTTCCGGAACCATCGAGGCCAGCGATTCTTCCATCTTAAGTTTCCAGGTCGGCGGCAATGTCTTGGAGGTCCGCGTCAACCAGGGCGATAGGGTGACCGCCGGCGACGTCCTGGCGGAGCTCGACCAGGAGCCCTACAAGCTCGACGTAAAGGCGGCGGAAGCGGACCTCGAGCAGGCCCGCGCCTTCCTCGGTGAGAGAAGAGCCGAGTTCGAGCGCCAAGGGACGCTCTACCAGCAGGGCTGGGTCGCCCGGGCACGCTTCGACACCGCAGAGCGCGACTATCGTTCCGCCGAGAGCCGGGTCAGCCATGCCGTCGCCCGGCTCAACCTGGCGGAGCGAGATCTCAGGAACACGACCCTGGTCGCGCCCTTCGACGGCTTCATCTCGAGCCGGACTATCGACGCCTTCGTCGAGGTCCAGCCGGGACAGGAGGTTTTCCAGATCGACGCCGAAGGCGGCTTCGAGGCGGCCTTCGGCGTGCCCGAGACCTCGATCGCCCAGGTCGCGCTCGGTATGCCGGCGACCGTCATCATCCCCCAGTTCACGGCACCGATTGACGCCCTCATCACCGAGATCGGCAGCGCCGCCGGCAGCGGCACCACCTTCCCGGTCAAAGCGGCCTTGGTGGAGCCGCCGGATGTCCGCGCCGGCATGACGGCGGAGGTCTCGGTCCTGCTGGGAGAGGAAGACGGCGCTTCCGCCGGCTACCTGATACCGCTCTCCGCGATCGCTCCAGGGGACAACTCGAATGAGGGCATCGTGTTCGTCTATGACCGCGAGACTGAGACTGTGCGCCGGACCGTGGTCGAGGCGACCCAGGCTTTGGAAGGCAACGTGATCGCGGTGACCGGTGTGGGGGCGGGCGACATGCTCGCCTCGGCCGGGGTGAACTTCCTCATCGACGGCCAGAGAGTCGAACTCATGGCTCCGGCCGCGGACGCCGGCGGCTAGGCGCGAAAACGGCGAATGCGCGTCTTGGGGGGAAGGCATGTTCGGTAAGATCACCGAGTTCGCGATCCAGGCGAACAGGATCACTTTCTTGGTCCTGATCGGGATACCCTTACTGGGCATCCTGATCTTTCTCGACTATCCCCGCCAGGAAGATCCCTCGATCGAGATCCGCGAGGCGATCGTCACCGCCTTCTTTCCAGGCATGGACGTCTACGAGATCGAGGATCTGATCACCTTCAAGATCGAGGAGAAGATCCGGGAACTGGGCGAAGTCGAAGATATCTGGTCCCACTCGAAAAATGGTACCGCCATCGTCCATGTCGAGCTGGAGGATTGGGTCGAGGCCGACAACATCCCCCGAATCTGGAACGATTTGCGCAACCGGATGGACGACCTGGCGCCGCACTTGCCGCTCGGCACGGTCGGACC
>JASJAL010000104.1 GCA_030067055.1 Kiloniellales bacterium
AGCAGCCAGGGCATGAAGGAGACGTTCTCCACCGGGTCCCAGAACCACCAGCCGCCCCAGCCCAGCTCGTAGTAGGCCCACCAGCTGCCCAGCGCGATACCGCCGGTCAGGAAGAGCCAGGCGAGCAGGGTCCAGGGCCGCACCCAGCGCGCCCAGGCGGCGTCGACCCGGCCTTCGATCAGGGCCGCCACCGCGAAGGCGAAGGCGATCGAGAAGCCGACGTAGCCGACGTAGAGCATCGGCGGGTGAAAGGCGAGACCCGGGTCCTGGAGCAGCGGATTGAGGTCCCGCCCGTCCAGCGGCACCGGGAAGATCCGCTCGAAGGGGTTCGAGGTGAAGAGCGAGAAGGCCAGGAAGCCGACCGCGATCCAGGCCTGAATCGAGAGCACCCGGGCGCGCAGGGTCGGCGGCAGGTTGCCGCCGAAGGCTGCGACCGCGGCGCCGAAGAGCGCCAGGATCAGGATCCAGAGCAGCATCGAGCCCTCGTGATTGCCCCAGACCCCGGTGACCTTGTAGAGCATCGGCTTGGCCGAGTGGGAGTTCTGCGCCACGTTGGCCAGGGAGAAGTCGGAGACCACGTAGGCCTGCATCAGCGCCAGGAAGGCGGTCAGCACGAACAACAGCTGGAGCTGCGCCGAGGGCCGTGCCACGGCCATCCAGTTGGCCCGGCCCTGGGCCGCCCCGACCATCGGCAAGATGCCCTGGACGACCGCCACGACGAGCGCAAGAATCAGGGCGAAGTGTCCAATTTCCGCGATCATTGGCTGCTGTCCTCCGCGCTGCCATGGCGCCATTGGCCCGATTCCTTGAGGGCGTCGGCGACTTCCTTGGGCATGTAGTTCTCGTCGTGCTTGGCCAGGACCTCGCGGGCGGTGAAGAGCCCGTCGGGCCCCAGGGTGCCCTCGGTCACCACGCCCTGCCCTTCGCGGAACAGGTCCGGCAAAATCCCGGTGTAGGAGACCGGGACGCTGTTGGTCAGGTCGGTGATCCGGAACTGCGTGGTCACGCCGTCGGCGCTGCGCTCGACCGAGCCTTCCTCGACCAAACCGCCCAGCCGGAAGGCACGAGCCGGCGGCTGCGGCCGCTCGGCAAGGTCGGTCGGGCTGTAGAAGTACACCAGGTTGTCTTCCAGGGCGGTCAGCACCAGCGCCGCGGCGCCGAAGAGCGCCAGCAGGCCGATCGAGATCATCATCATGCGGCGGCGTTTCGGCCTCATGCTTCGACTCCTCTCTGCCCCGCCGCCGGCTGATCTACATCGCCCTGGGCTTTCTCGCCCTCCGCCTCGGGCTTGCGGGCATCACCGCGCACGCGGCGCGCGCCGGCCGCCTCGAGCCGCGCCAGTTCGCGCTGGTTGGCGCGCAGGCGGCGCAGGGTCGACACCACCATGGCCGCCATGACCAGGAAGCTGAGGCCGAATGCCGGCCAAACGAAGGCTGCATAGCCGCCCATGTCGAAGAAGTCTGCCAAGGTTCCTCCTCGCTCCCGGTCCCGCGCCTAGCCGGCCGCCGCGCCCTGCAGGGATAGGGCCCGCACCCGCGCCGCCAGCAGCTCGCTCTTCATCCTGAGCAGCAGCAAAGTCAAGAAGAAGGTCATGTAGCCGGCGCCCATGGCCCCCAACGGCCAGAGCATAGCCGGGTCGATCGCCGGGGCGTCCAGCCGGGTCAGGCTGGCCGGCTGATGCAGGGTGTTCCACCAGTCGACCGAAAACTTGATGATCGGCACGTTGACGAAGCCGACCAGGGCCAGGATCGCCGCCGCCCGCTGACCCCGCGCCGCGTCCTCGAAGGCGTTGGAGAGCGCCATGTAGCCGAGGTAGAGAAAGAACAGGATCAGCACCGAAGTCAGTCGCGCGTCCCAGACCCACCAGGTGCCCCACATCGGCTTGCCCCAGAGCGATCCGGTGGCCAGGGCCAGGAAGGTGAAGCCGGCGCCCAGGGGCGCGGCGGCGCGCGCTGCGATGTGTGCCAGGGGATGGCGCCAGATCAAGGCGGTCGCGCTGGCCCCGGCGATCACGCTGTAGACGAACATCGCCATCCAGGCGGCCGGGACGTGGACGTACATGATGCGCACGGTCTCGCCCTGCTGGTAGTCGGCCGGCGAGGCGAAGAGGCCGAGGTAGAGCCCGGCGCCGAGCAGCCCGACCGTCGCCAGCAGGCTCCAGGGCAGGATGGCGTCGGCAAGCCGCGTGAAGCGGGCGGGGTTGGCGAAGCGATGCATGGCGGTCCAGCGTTCCTCCCTGATTATGGCTCTTTATCTAGGAACAACAACGCCGTGTCTCCAGGCGACATAGCATTGCTCCCATCATTCCACGGCCTGGCGCAAGGCCGCCGCCGCGGCCCAGGGCGTCAGTGCCAGGGCGGCGAGCAGCATGGCGCCGAGGATCAGCAGGTAGGGGCGCGCGCCGAGCTCCGCCAGCGCGGCGTCGACCGCGGCGACGCCGAAGATCAGGACCGGAATCGTCAGCGGCAAGACCAGGAGCGGGATCAGCACGCCGCCGCGCCGCGCCCCGAGGATCAGCCCGGCTCCCACGGCGCCGATCAGGCTCAGCACCGGGGTGCCCAGCAGCATGGCCAGCAGCAGCACCGGCAGTGCCGCCGGGTCCAAATTGTAGAGCAGGGCGATGACCGGCGCCGCCACGATCAGCGGCAGGCCCGTGGTCAGCCAGTGCGCCAAAACTTTGGCCAGAACCACCAGCTCCATGGGCAGGGGCCCCAGGACCAGCAGTTCCAGACTGCCGTCCTCGTAGTCGACCAGGAAGACCCGCTCGAGCGACAGCAGCATGGCCAGGAGGGCGGTCACCCAGATCACCCCGGGCCCAATGCGGGCCAGCAGGTTGGGCTCGGGGCCGACGCCGAAGGGAAAGATCCCCGCTGTCAGCACGAAGAACAGCACGATCATCGCGGCATCGGCCTGCTGGCGCAGGGCCAGGCGCAGGTCGCGGCCGACCAGGATCAGCCAGGGCCTCACCAGACGTACTCCAGCAGCACCGCCTCGCCCGTATAGTCGCCGAGGGACAGCGTCTGGGCCTCGGGCAGCTCCAGCACCTGATGGGTCGCCACGACGACCCGGCCGCCGCCTTGGCGATGGGTGGCGATGGCTTCGGCCAGGGCCGTGGCCGAGGCCCGGTCGAGGCCCACCGTCGGCTCGTCGAGCAGCCAGAGCGGGGCCTCGGTCAGCAGCAGCCGGGCCAGGGCCAGACGCCGCTTCTGCCCGGCCGAGAGCAGGCGGACCGGCACCTCGGCCAGGTCTTCGAGGGCGAACTGCGCCAGCGCGGCCTCGACGCGGGATGCGTCGGCGCCGCCCAGCCCGGCCCAGAAGGCGAGGTTCTCTCGCAGGGTCAAGACCGGCTTCACCGCATCCAGATGGCCGAGAAAGGCGACCCGCTCGCGGTGCTCGTCGAGCGACTTGCCGACCGGTTCGCTGTCCCAGAGCAGTTCGCCGCCGGCCGGCCGCAGCAGGCCGGCCAAAAGCCGCAGCAGGCTCGACTTGCCGCTGCCGTTGGGTCCAGTCAGCAGCAGCGCGCTGCCGGCCGGCAAGGCGAAAGACAGGCCGGAGAAGACGGCGCGGCCGCCGCGCAGGCAGACGAGGTCGCGTCCCTCGAAAAGGTTCATTCGTAGGTCCGTCAGGTGCTGGGGCCTTCGGCGGAAAGAGCCGGTCGGCTGGCTGGACTCATGGTCGGATCGCAACAAAGCGCTGGAAAGGCCGGGATATAGCAGATCACCGGCGGCGGGCCAAACCCGGGCGCTGTGAGCAAGAAAAGAAGGCAGCGCCGCTTCAGTATCGGATAGGGATATCTGGGGGTCTTTGGCAACCCGCGGCGCTGCCGGGTCGAGGTGCCGCGGCCTTCGGGGTCGGGGCCGAAGGCCGCGGCGTTCCAGCCATTGGGGGCCAAGCGTTTGGCCGGCTGGAGGCCTCAGACAGAGAGGGGAAGTCTCCGTGACCCTCTAATTAGGCGCCGACTGTGTCTGGAAAGGGTCCCAATTGGGGCGGAATTAAGATTTCGTTCATCTTTGCCGCAGGCCCACCCGGGCGGCCCCAGAGCGGCCGTCAGTCGTAGCTGCGCAGGTCGGCTATGACCTTGCCGTCATTGGGCAATTCGCCGGGCGCGCAGAGGGCTACGCCGCCCTTCATCTTGCAGACCTCGACCAGAGTCTTCTCGACCGCGGTGGCCAGGCCCTCGGCGGCGTTCTCGACCTCGCAGCGCAGGGTCATGACGTCGTTCTGGCCGTCGCGATCGACCTCCAGGCGGGCGCGCAGCAGCTCGGGATGACGGCGCTGGACCTCGGCCACCTGCTCGGGATGGACGAAGAGGCCCTTGACCTTGGTGGTTTGGTCGGCCCGGCCCATCCAGCCCCGGATCCGCGTGTTGGTCCGGCCGCAGGCGCTTTGTCCCGGCAGTACCGCCGAAAGGTCGCCGGTAGCGAAGCGGACGAGCGGGTACTCCGGGGTCAGCGTGGTCACCACGATCTCGCCGACCTCGCCCTCGGCCACCGGCTCGCCTGTGCCCGGGCGGACGACCTCGACGATCAGGCCCTCGTCCAGGACCATGCCCTCGCCGACCACTTCCCCGACCGCGCTCTCATAGGCGATCACGCCGAGATCCGCCGTCGCGTAGCACTGCAGCACGGCGACCCCGCGCTCCCAGAGCTCCTGCCGCAGGCTGGGCGGCAGCGCGGCCCCGCCGACCAGGGCCTTGTTCAGGCTGCCGGCATCGAGCTCGAGCTCGACCGCCTTGTCGAGCAGGACCTTCAGGAAGTCGGGCGTGCCGGTGTAGCCGTCCGGCTGCAGCTGGTCGATCGCCTGGACCTGCTGCTCGCTGTTGCCGATGCCCGCGGGGATCACCGCGCAGCCCAGCGCTCGGGCACCGCCGTGCAGGATCCAGCCGCCGGGGCTGAGGTGATAGCCGAAGGAATTGTGGACCACGTCGCCCTTGCGGAAACCGGCGGCGAAGAGCGCCCGCGCCGAGCGCCAGTAGTCGCTGCGCGCGGCCTCCAGCTCGAAGATCGGCCCCGGCGAGGCGAAGAGCTGAGCTGCCGCGCCCGGCGGCAAGGCGGCCAGGCCACCGAGCGGCGGCGACTTGCGCTGCAACTCGATCAGGGTCGACTTCCGGGTCACCGGCAGCTGCGCCAGGGCCTCCCGGCTCTTGACCGCTGCAGGATCGATCCCCTCGAGGATGCGCGCGAAGCCTGGCGCCTTGGCCTTGGCCTGGCCGAGGATTTCGGGCAGAGCCGCCATCAGTGCGGCCTCGCGAAGCTCCGGCTCGCGGGTCTCAAGTCCGTCGAAGTGCTCCACCCTTGTTCTCCTTGCCCTGCGCCGGCCGGGTTCGGCGCCTTGCCGAGGTCCGGCGGCCGACCGCCTACCAGCCGAGCCAGTCGGCCTTACGCGGGATCTTCTGGACCGCCAGCCGTTCCATCGAGATCGCGCCGGCTTCGACCAGGCCCGGGAGGTCGCCCTCCGCCGCCCTGGTGCGCCCACGATAGATCGGCACGTCGACGATGCCCCGATGATCCTCCGCGCTCCAGGTTGCCGGCAGGCAGACCCCTTCCAGGCCGCGCGGTACCCAGCCCGGCTTGCGGTACATGGCGGCCTTGATCATCGGCCCCGTGATGCCGCCCTCCCGGTCGGCCCACTCCATGGCCTCCTTCATCAGGAAGACCGAGCAAATGCCGCGCAGGTAGTGCACCGTGCGGTGCTTCTTCAGATGAGGGTCGGACATCTTGGAGATCTCGCGCACCAGGTCCATGCCGGAGACGGCCTCGCCCCAGGCACTGGCGCCCATGGCCCAGACGACGCCGTCCGCGGCCTCGCCGGCCGCCTGCATCACCGTCTCGTCGTAGCCCCAGACGTTGGCCAGGAACTGGGTCTTGACCCCGGCTGCAGCGCAAGCCTTGAGAAGCGCGACATTGGCGGCCGCGCCGTTGGCCAGGAAGGCGTAGTCGGCGCCCGTCGCCACAAGCGTCCCGCACTGCGGGCGGAATGCGCCCGGTTCCTGCGAATAGGGAATGCTCGGCAACACCTCGAAGCCAAGCTCCCGCGCATAGGCCTCGCCGACCAGTCTGGGGCCGCCGACGGTCGCGCGCGGATCGCCCATGTGCAGGTAGCGGGCCGGACGGGTGGCCCCGCGGGCCGCCCAGTCCTCGGCGGCCCACTGGACCAGCGCGCGCTGGGCGTCCGAGGAGGAGGGCCCGTAAAAAAAGCTGTAGGGCGCCGGCCGCTCGGTCTTGGATCCCTTGCCGAGAGGATCGGTCAAGGTCGCCGCGTAGGAGGCGGCGAAATACGGGGTCTGGTCGGCGGCGACGGTCTCGACCAAGGCCTCGGCGTCACCGTCGACCCAGCCAAGGACGGCGACAGCGGCGTGCTCGTCCTTCCATTTCGCATAGGCCGCCTTGGCGCGCGCGAGGTCCCTGCCGTAGTCGACGGAGAGGAGATCGATGCTCCGTCCGTTGATGCCGCCGTTGCGGTTGATGTACTCGACCGCGTCGATCTTGGCTTGGCCGTAGGCTTTGCCGGCCAGCAAGTTGTGGTCGGAGAAGCCGACGAAATTGCCCACGGCCAGGCTCTCGGCGGCTTGGGCAGCGGCCACCGGTCCGGCCGCCAGGGCGGCGATCGTCAGGATCCGAATCAACAGCTTCATGGCGACAGGTTACCCGAAGTCCGGTGGCCTGCAATCGGTCATGTTCGGGATCTTCTCGCGCCGAGCCTGCGGTCAGGCAAGCCAGCGCTTGCGCCGCTTGTAGTGCTTGACGTCGCGGTAGCTCTTGCGGCCGCTGGAGGAGAGGCCGAGGTAGAATTCCTTGACGTCCTCGTTGTCCCGCAGCGCCTCCGCCGTGCCGTCGAGCACGACGCGGCCATTCTCCAGGATGTAGCCGTACTTGGCGTAGCGCAGGGCGATGTTGGTGTTCTGCTCGGCGAGCAGGATCGAGACGCCCTGCTGCTCGTTGAGCAGCTTGACGATCTCGAAGATCTCCTCGACCAGCTGAGGCGCCAGGCCCATCGAGGGTTCGTCGAGCAGGATCATGCGCGGCCGGCTCATCAGGGCCCGGCCGATGGCGGTCATCTGCTGCTCGCCGCCCGAGGTGTATCCGGCCTGGGAGGTGCGGCGTTCCTTCAGGCGCGGGAAATAGCCGTAGACCATCTCGAGATCCTGCTGCACCGCGGTCCGCCCGTCGCGCCGGGTGTAGGCGCCGGTCAGGAGGTTTTCCTCGACGGTCAGGTGCTCGAAGCAGTGCCGCCCCTCCATGACCTGGATCACGCCGCGCTTGACCAGGTCGTTCGGGGTCAGCTTGTCGACCTGCTGGTCCTCGAAGACGATGGTGCCCTTGGTGACCTCGCCGCGTTCGGCCCGCAGCAGGTTGGAAACGGCCTTGAGGGTGGTGGTCTTGCCGGCGCCGTTGGCCCCGAGGAGGGCGACGATGCCCCCCTCGGGAACCTCAAGCGATACGCCCTTCAGGACCAGGATCACGTGGTCGTAGATGACCTCGATGTTGTTGACCCCAAGAAGGATCCGAGGCTCGCCTTCGACGGCCGTGGCCTGGTTGCTGACGGACATGGTCTTCTGCCCCTTGTTGCGATCAGGCGCAGTTGTCGGTCGGCAGCTTGCGCTCCTTGGCGAGCGCGGCAGCCTCTTTCTCAATCAGCGGCCGCACCACGTCACGCATCGGCTCGATCCAATCGGTGTGAGGGACCCACTGCTTGCCGTCCCAGCGTTTTAGATACACGGGGTGGTTGCCCTCGTGATCCTCGCAGGTGACTGAGACCGGCTTGGCAAAACCGGCCAGGCCGAGCTCGCCGAGACGCTTCTCGGAGAGATCGATGTTCTCGAGGCCCCAGCGCATTTCGTCGCCACTGATCGCCTTGTTGCCGAACTTGCCCTGCGCCGTGCGGATTGCCTCGGCTACGAGGACCGCGTTCCAGATGCCGCGGTTGTAAAGCGTCTCGCCGACCATCGATTTTGGGGTCTGCGAGCCGGCCTTGCCGATCACGTGCTTTTTCAGGTCGTCGAACAGCGGCCAGCCGGTGCCCAGGCCCTGCATCTCGCCGGCCAGGTATCCGGTCGCCTTGGCGCCCTGATCGCGGACGTCGGATTCATTGCCCGACCACCAGACGCCCATGAAGCGATCCATGGGGTAGTCGATGTCCACCGCGCCCTTGACCGCGGTCGGGTTCATCGCGCCCCAGCCCCACATGAAGAGCCAGTCAGGCTCGTCATCCTCGATCTTCTCCCAGGTCGAGCGCTGGTCCTGCATGGTCTTCGGCGGGACCGGATAGGTGACAAAGTCGAAACCGTGCTTCTTCGCCAGCACTTCCAGGGTCGGGATCGGTTCCTTGCCGTAGGGATGGTCGAGGTGGATCAGGCCGATCTTCTTGCCCTTCAGCTTGTCCAAGCCGCCTTCCTGCTCGCCCACGTACTTCACGAAGACCGAAGCCTGGCTCCAGTAGGTGGTCGGCATGTTGAAGACCCAGGGGAAGACCCGGCCGTCGGCGGCTGGCGTCAGACCGTAGCCCATGGCCAGAACAGGGATCTTGTCCTCTGGGGTCTTGGGGATGATGGCGTTGGTGATGCCGGTGGAATAGGGGCTATAGACCACGGCACCCTTGGTCTTGGTGCGCTCGTAGCACTCGACGCCGACGTCGGTCTTGTAGCCGGTCTCGCACTCCTCGACGACTAGCTTGACGCCGTTGATGCCGCCGTCGCGCGCGTTCAGAAGCGCGAAATAGTCCGACATGCCGTTGGCGATCGGCGTGCCGCTGTCGGCGAAGGCACCCGTCCGGTAGGTCAGCAGCGGAATGTAGATTTCATCCGCCGCCTGTGCGGGCAAGATCGATGCCGCCGCAATTGTAATGGCAGCCCCGAGCCCGAGTGACGCACGCTTCAAGGTCATGCGATCCTCCTTGCTTTTCTTGTGACGCCCCGATGGCGCCGGTTTCGTCCGGCAAGCCGTATCGGACCCGTTAACTATTTGAGGTCCTTGG
>JASJAL010000168.1 GCA_030067055.1 Kiloniellales bacterium
GGGTGCGGCTCGAAGGTCAGGACGTTGAGCGCCGCCCCGAGGCCGTCCGCTTGCTCGCGGGCCGCCGAGATCACCGCTTGGTGGCCCAGGTGGACACCATCGAAGTTCCCCACGGCGATCACCGCACCGCGCGCCTCGGGCGGCAAACCTTCGCTATGCCTGTAGATCGCCATGATGCTCCCGCGAACTGCCCGCTCCCAACGCAGCCGAGCTGCCTCAAGCGGGCGACACCTTATCGCGACAGGAGGCGGCTGGGTAGGCCCCCGCCACCGCCGGAGCCGGCGGCGCCTCAGACCTGCGCCGCCTCGCCGAATCCGTTGGCGCTCTTGGCCCCGGTCGAGACCTCGGGGACGGTCTCGCGCTTGGTCACCAGAAGCTGCGCCTGGCCGTCGATCACCACCTTCTCGCCGACCGTGCAGACGGTCTCGAGGTCGATCTTGCCCTTCTCCGGATCGATGGCGGTGATGGTCGCCTTGGCGGTGACCGTGTCGCCGATCCGCACCGGGGCCCGGAACTTCAGGTTCTGGCTCAGATAGATGCAGCCGGGCCCGGGCAGCCGGGTGCCCAGGACGGCGGAAATGAAGCTGGCCGACAGCAGACCGTGGGCGATTCGCTCCTTGAAACGGGTCCGGCGGGCGAAATCGTCCTCGAGGTGGACCGGATTGGTGTCCCCCGAGACGTTCGCGAAGCCAATGATGTCCTGGTCGCTGACCTGCTTGGTAAAGCTCTCGCTCATCCCTACGGAGAGCTCCTCCAGGAAGTAGCCGTGGCCGTCGTGCATCCTGCAGTCCCCCTTTACCGCCAAGTTATTGTTGTGCGCTGCAGCAATTATACCGCAATGCAAGATAACCAAACCTTTACGCCGGGGCAAGCGGCCTAAACCGCCGCCCCTTAAGGCTTTCTTCGCATTGCAATGGAATCTTTAGGGTTACCGCCGCCGCCGCCCGAAATCCGAGCCGGGGGACGTGTACCGGAACTCCGTTCCTCGTGCCTCTAGGGAACCTGCGATGCCGCGCCGCCTGGCACAGCACATCTTTGTCGCAGCCTTGGCGCTCGCACTGCTGTCCGGCTGCGCGGTCGGCCCGAAGTTGAACGAGATCCACGCCGAGCCGCCGGGTCCGGAGCCCGGACAGGCGCGAATCTACTTCTACCGACCGCTCGACGCCTTTCTGATCGGCCGCGAAACCGAGGTCGTGATCAACGACAAGCGAATCGGCCTGGCGGTCTCGGGCGCGGTCTTCTATCGCGACGCCCTGCCCGGCCGCTACCGGATCCACACGGTCGACGACGAGATCAGCGTGGTCTACCTCAGCCTGGAGGCCGGCGACGTCGCCTTTGTCCGGGCGCAGAGCCAGCTCGGCAGCATCGGCTTCGGGATCGGCACCGTGCTGGTCACCCCGGAGGTCGGCCGGGCCGAGGCCGAAGGCCTGGTGCTGACCGACGGACGGCCGCCCGAGGACGAGCCGGAGGCCGCGCCGCAGGTGGTCCTGCGCCCGGCCGAGCGGCACTGCTGCGACCCGCGCTGAGCGCCGCCCGGCGGAGCCCATCGCCGAGCCGCCGGCTTTGAGCTATGCTGCCTTCCCGATGGGACCGAAGGCCGCGCGCCGAGGGCCCGGGAAGGGAGGCAAAGGGCGGTGAACTCACAAGATCGCCGGCAGAAGGAGATCCTGGCCCTGGCCGGGCGCCAGGGCTTCGTCTCGATCGAGGCCCTGGCCCAGCTTTTCGAGGTCACCCCGCAGACGATCCGGCGCGACATCAACCAGCTCTGCGATCGGGCGCAGCTGCAGCGCTACCACGGCGGCGCCGGCCTGCCCTCGTCCGTCGCCAACCTGTCCTATTCGACCCGCCAGGTGCTCTGCCTGCCCGAGAAGCAGCGCATCGCCCGGGCGGTCGCCGCGGAGATCCCCGACCAGGCCTCGCTGTTCATCAACATCGGCACGACCACCGAGGAGGTCGCCCGCGCCCTGCTCGATCACCAGGGCCTGCGCGTCATCACCAACAACCTCAACGTCGCCGGCCTCTTGAGCGGCAACCCGGACTTCGAGGTGATCGTCGCCGGCGGGGTGGTGCGCAGCCGCGACCGCGGCGTCGTCGGCGAGGCGACCATCGAGCTGGTCCGCCAGTTCCGGGTCGACTTCGGAATCATCGGGATCAGCGGCATCGACGCCGACGGCAGCCTGCTGGACTACGACTACCGCGAGGTCCAGGTCGCCAAGACCATCATCGAGCAGTCGCGCGCCGTCTTCCTGGCCGCCGACCACAGCAAGTTCGGCCGCCAGCCCATGGTCCGCCTGGGCCACCTGGAGGACGTCGACGCCCTCTTCACCGACCGACCGCCGCCGACCGCCATGCTGCCGGTCCTCAAGGCCGCCAAGGTCGCGGTCCACGTCGCCGGCGACGAGGCGCAGGCGGCGGAGTAGGCCGGTTCGGCTTCGCACACTCCAGCCGAAGCTGCGCAGACTGCGCGTCTCGGCGGCGGCTAGGCTCAAGAACGGCTTGGACAGCGGTGATCGTGATTTTCGGTTTCCAACATCTGAGCGCCCTGGAATTTCGGTTGCGAAATTCTACCCGGAGCGTAAAACGTTAACCAACGAAGCGGGCGCGGTATAAGACGCCCGACCACGGGGAGCAATTCTTGGCTGGGGACGAGGCCTTCGACCTTCTGGTCATCGGCGGCGGTATCAACGGTGCCGGCATCGCCCGCGACGCCGCCGGCCGCGGCCTGAGGGTCCTGCTCTGCGAGCAGGGCGACCTGGGCCACGCGACCTCCTCCTCCAGCTCCAAGCTGATCCACGGCGGCCTGCGCTACCTTGAGCAATACGCTTTTCGCCTGGTCCGCGAGGCCCTGATCGAGCGCGAGGTCCTGCTGGCCGCCGCGCCGCACATCATCTGGCCGCTGCGCTTCGTGCTGCCCCACGTCAAGGAGCTGCGCCCGGCCTGGATGCTGCGCGCCGGGCTGTTCCTCTACGACCACCTGGGCGGGCGCAAGCGCCTGGCGGCATCGGAGGCGCTGGACCTGCGCCGCGACCCCGCCGGCACGCCCCTGGTCGGCGGCATCACCAAGGGCTTCAGCTACGCCGACTGCTGGGTCGAGGATTCCCGCCTGGTCGTGCTCAACGCCCTGGACGCCGCCGAGCGCGGCGCCGAGGTCACAACCCGGACCCGCTGCCGCGCGGCCCGGCGCGAGGGCGCGGCCTGGACCGCAACCCTGGAGTCCGAGGGCGGCGCCGAGCGCCAGGTCCGCGCCCGGGCCCTGGTCAACGCCGCCGGGCCCTGGGTGATGGAGGTCCTGGGCGAGGTCGCCGGCGCCAACCGGCGCAGCACCCTGCGCCTGGTCAAGGGCAGCCACATCGTCGTGCCCCGTCTCTACGAGGGCGAGCAGGCCTACATCCTGCAGGTCGCCGACCAGCGGGTTGTCTTCGTGATCCCCTACGAAGGGGCCTTCAGCCTGATCGGCACCACCGAAGTCGATTTCTCCGGCGATCCGGACGCAGCCGCGATCACGGCCGAGGAGATCGAATACCTCTGCACCACGGTCGGCCGCTACTTCCAGCGCGCGCCGCGGCCCGAGGACGTGGTCTGGAGCTATGCCGGCGTCCGGCCGCTCTACGACGACGACAGCGGGACCGCCTCGACCGTGACCCGGGACTACGTCTTCGACCTCGACGCGCCCGCCGACACGCCGCCGCTGCTATCCATCTTCGGCGGCAAGATCACCACCTACCGCAAGCTGGCGGAGCACGCCCTGGCCCGGCTGACGCCCCTGCTCGGCAGCACGGCGCAGCCCTGGACCGCGACCGCGGCGCTGCCCGGCGGCGACATGCCCGACGCGGACTTCGAGGCCTTCCTGAGCGGGCTCCAGTCCCGGCGGCCCTGGCTGCCAGCGCCCCTGGCGCGGCGCCTGGCCCGGGCCTACGGCACCCGGGTCGAGGAGATCCTGGCGGACGCGGGCGACCTGGCCGGCCTGGGCGAGGACCTGGGCGGCGGCCTGACCGAGGCCGAGGTCGACTACCTGTTTCGCCGGGAATGGGCGCGCTCGGCCGAGGACATCCTCTGGCGCCGCTCCAAGCTCGGCCTGCACGCCCCGGCCGAGACCGCGGAGCGGATCGAGGCCTGGCTGAGCGGGCAGCGGCCCGAGCCCGGGAAGGCGGTGGCGCGATGAGCCTGGTCTTCGAGGGGGTGAGCCGCAAGGTCGGGGCCGAGACCCACATCTACCCGATAGACCTGGCCCTGGAGCCGGGCTCGCTCAACGTCATCCTGGGCCCGACCCTGGCCGGCAAGACCTCGATCCTGCGGCTGATGGCCGGCCTGGACAAGCCGAGCGGGGGCCGGATCCTGGTCAACGGCGCCGATTCCAAGGGCATCCCGCTGCGCCGGCGCCAGGTCGCCATGGTCTACCAGCAGTTCATCAACTACCCCTCCTTCACGGTCTTCGACAACATCGCCTCGCCCCTGCGCCGCGCCGGCCTCGACCGGGCGGAGATCGACCGCCGGGTCGGCGAGATCGCCGAGATCCTGAAGCTGACGCCTCTGCTGCAGCGCCTGCCGGCGGAGCTGTCCGGCGGCCAGCAGCAGCGCACCGCCCTGGCCCGGGCCCTGGCCAAGGAAGCCGACCTGCTGCTGCTGGACGAGCCGCTGGTCAACCTGGACTACAAGCTGCGCGAGGAGTTGCGCGACGAGCTGCGGGCGATCTTCCGCCGGCGCAGCGCGATCGTGGTCTACGCCACGACCGAGCCGGCCGAGGCCCTGATGATCGGCGGCCAGGGCAGCGTGCTGGTCCTCGACCAGGGCCGCCTGCTGCAGTCCGGATCGACCCTGGCCGCCTACCACGAGCCGGCCTCGCTCAGGGTCGGCGAGGTCTTCTCCGACCCGCCGATGAACCTGATCGCCGGCCAGGTCGCGGACGGCCGGGCCCGGCTCGGCGCCGACCTCGAGCTGCCGCTGGCCGGGCAACTGGGCCGGCTGAGCCCCGGCGACTACACCTTCGGGGTCCGGGCCAACCACCTCTTCGTGGCCCGCCAGTCCGAGGACGACGTCGCGATCGAGGCGGTGGTCGAGCTGGCCGAGATCAGCGGCTCGGAGACCTTCATCCACGCGGCGCACAGCGGCACCGCCTGGGTTGCCCAGGAGGAAGGGGTGCACAGCCTCGGCCTGGGCGAGGCGATCCAGGTCTTCGTCAACCCGCGCCACCTCTTCGCCTTCGACGGCGCGGGCCGGCTGATGGCCGCGCCGGCCTGGTCGGCAGCACCCATGGCAGCGCAGTAGGGGGCGGCGCATGGCCAGGATCAACCTCAAGGACATCGCCCACAGCTACATGAGCGCGCCCCAGCACGAGGCGGACTGGGCGCTGAAGCCGCTGAACCACGTTTGGGAGGACGGCGGCGCCTACGCCCTGCTGGGGCCGTCGGGCTGCGGCAAGACCACCTTGCTGAACATCATCTCCGGCCTGGTGATCCCGAGCCGCGGAAAGGTTCTGTTCGGCGAGACGGACGTCACCGGGCTGCCGACCGCACAGCGCAACATCGCCCAGGTCTTCCAGTTTCCGGTGATCTACGACACCATGACGGTCTACCAGAACCTCGCCTTCCCCCTGCGCAACCGCAAGGTCCCGGAGAGCCAGATCCGCGACCGGGTCGAGGACGTGGCCGAGATGCTGGAGCTGACCGGCCAGCTGAACCAGCGGGCCCGGCGCCTGACCGCCGACGCCAAGCAGAAGATCTCCCTGGGCCGCGGCCTGGTCCGGGCCGACGTCGCGGCGATCCTCTTCGACGAGCCGCTGACCGTGATCGACCCGCACCTGAAGTGGCAGCTCAGGCGCAAGCTGAAGGAGATCCACGAGCGCTCGGGCCTGACCCTGATCTACGTGACCCACGACCAGAACGAGGCCCTGACCTTCGCCGACAAGGTCGCGGTGATGAACGACGGCCGGGTGCTGCAGATGGGCACGCCGCAGGAGCTCTTCGAGGCGCCGCAGCACACCTTCGTCGGCTTCTTCATCGGCAGCCCCGGCATGAACTTCCTGCCCTGCGGCTTCGAGGCCGGCGCGGCGACGATCGAGGGCGCACGCCTGCCGCTGAAGGCCGAGCTGGCCGCGAAGGCCGCGGCCGCGCAGGGCGCGCTGAAGCTGGGCATCCGGCCGGAGTTCCTGTCCCTGGCGCGCGACGACGGCGAGGCCCGGCTCGAGGTCGCGGTCCGCGCGGTCGAGGACCTGGGCAACTTCAAGATCGTCTCGACCGAACTTCAGGGCCGGACGGTCAAGGTCAAGGTGCCGGAAGACCAGGAGGTGCCGGCCGAGACCGCCTACCTGGACTTTCCGAGCGACTTCACCCGGCTCTACGCCGACGACCAGCTGATCGGCTGAGGAGGGGGACCACGATGGAGAAGTGGGAAGACAACCGCGCCTGGTTCATGGTCCTGCCGGTCTTCGTGATCGTCGCCTTCTCGGCGATCATTCCGCTGATGACCGTGGTCAACTACTCGGTGCAGGACATCTTCGGCCCGGGCGAGGCCTATTTCGTCGGCACCGAGTGGTTCGCCGAGATGCTGTCGAACCACCGCCTGCATGCGGCGCTCTGGCGCCAGTTCATGTTCTCCGGCCTGGTCCTGCTGATCGAGATCCCGCTGGGCGTGATGATCGCCCTGGCGATGCCGGCCCAGGGCTGGCGGGCTTCGCTTTGCCTCGTGCTGCTGGCGCTGCCGCTGCTGATTCCCTGGAACGTGATCGGCACGATCTGGATCATCTTCACCCGCCCCGACATCGGCCTGATGGGGGTCTCGCTCAACGCCCTTCAGCTCGGCTTCGACCACACGGCCTCGCCCTTCGATGCCTGGGTCACGGTGATGCTGATGGAGGTCTGGCACTGGACGCCCCTGGTCGCGCTCCTGGCCTATGCCGGGCTGCGCGCCATCCCCGACGCCTACTACCAGGCGGCGCGGATCGACGGCGCCTCGGCCTGGGCGGTCTTCCGCTTCATCCAGCTGCCCAAGATGCGCGGCGTGCTGACCATCGCGGTGCTGCTGCGGTTCATGGACAGCTTCCTAATCTACGCCGAGCCCTTCGTCCTGACCGGCGGCGGGCCCGGCAACGCGACGACCTTCCTGTCGATCTACCTGGTCAAGCTGTCGACCGCCATGGACCTGGGCCCGGCGGCGGCCTTCTCGATCATCTACTTCCTGATCGTCCTCTTGTTCTGCTGGCTGTTCTACCAGGCGCTGCAGAACGTCGGCACGGGAGACAAGGGATGAGGATCCGACCATGAGGATTCGTAAGGGCCTGGTCGGGCTGATCATCTACTTCGGCTTCCTGCTGTTGCCGATCTACTGGATGCTCAACATGTCGCTGCAGACCAATGCCGACATCCTGGCCGACTTCTCGCTGTTTCCCAGGAACCTGACCCTGCAGAACTACGTCAAGATCTTCGAGGATCCCTCCTGGTACTGGGGTTACCTCAACTCGATCATCTACGTCTCGATCAACACGGCGATCTCGCTCACCGTCGCCCTGCCCGCGGCCTACGCCTTCTCGCGCTACCGCTTCATCGGCGACAAGCACATGTTCTTCTGGCTGCTGACCAACCGCATGGCGCCGCCGGCGGTCTTCCTGCTGCCCTTCCTGCAGCTCTATTCGACCTTCGGCCTGATCGACACCCACATCGCGGTGGCGCTCGCGCACTGCCTGTTCAACGTGCCGCTGGCGGTCTGGATCCTGGAAGGCTTCATGTCGGGCGTGCCGCGCGAGATCGATGAGACCGCCTATCTCGACGGCTATTCCTTCCCGCGCTTCTTCGCGACGGTGTTCATTCCCTTGATCCGAGCGGGCATCGGGGTGACCGCCTTCTTCTGCTTCATGTTTTCCTGGGTCGAGCTGCTTCTGGCGCGGACCTTGACCACAACCGATGCCAAGCCGATCGCAGCGACCATGACCCGCACGGTCAGCGCCACCGGCCTCGACTGGGGCTTGCTGGCGGCGGCCGGGATCCTGACCATCGTGCCGGGCGCCTTGGTGATCTGGTTCGTGCGCAACTACATGGCCAAGGGCTTTGCCCTGGGTCGGGTTTGAGGGGCCGGGTGTGAGGAGGATGCTGCCATGAGCCTGGAGTGGATGGCCTGGACGCTGCCGACCGCGATCTTCTTCTCGACCATTGTCGTGATCCTGATCGGCATGACCGTCTGGCAGTTGGTCCAGCCGACCGTGGAGCGCCGCGGGGTCCTGCCGATCCGGACGACCCGGGGCGACCGGCTTTTCATCGCGCTTCTGACCGCGGCCTACATCCACCTCGGCTTCATCGGCCTAACCGAGCTGAGCCTGTGGATCGCGCTCGGCGTTTCGATCGTATGTGGCCTGCTGATCCTGCGATATGCTTGATGCAGAAAAGAAGCCGCATATACGAAGATCCGCAGTTCCCTCCGGCGGCGACACGATGCCCTCGGCGTGGCGGCGGACGAACTCCAAAGGCACAGACAGCAAAGTATGGGAGGTAACGCAGATGAAGACCCCAGGAAAACCGGCGTTCGGCCGGTTCGCGACCGCAGGGGCGGTCGCCGCGCTCGCCCTCGCCGGGTGGGCGGCGAACGCATCGGCGGACATGGCAGCCGCCGAGAAGTGGATCGACAGCGAGTTCCAGCCCTCGACCCTTTCGAAGGAGGATCAGCTGAAGGAGATGGAGTGGTTCATCAAGGCGGCCGAGCCCTTCAAGGGCATGGAGATCAAGGTCGTCTCGGAGACCATCCCGACCCACGAGTATGAATCCAAGACCCTGACCAAGGCCTTCGAGGAGATCACCGGCATCAAGGTGACCCACGACCTGATCCAGGAAGGCGACGTCATCGAGAAGCTGCAGTCGCAGATGCAGTCGGGCGAGAACCTCTACGACGCCTACGTCAACGACTCCGACCTGATCGGCACCCACTTCCGCTACGGTCTGGTCCAGAACCTGACCGACTGGATGGCCGGCGAGGGCAAGGACGTCACCCTGCCGACCCTCGACGTCGACGACTTCATCGGCAAGTCCTTCACCACCGGGCCCGACGGCAAGCTCTACCAGCTGCCGGACCAGCAGTTCGCGAACCTCTACTGGTTCCGCTACGACTGGTTCAACCGTGCCGACTTCAAGAAGGCCTTCAAGGAACTCTACGGCTACGAGCTGGGCGTGCCGGTCAACTGGTCGGCCTACGAGGACATCGCCGAGTTCTTCTCGGAGCACGTCCGCGAGATCGACGGCAAGGCGGTCTACGGCCACATGGACTACGGCAAGAAGGCGC
>JASJAL010000169.1 GCA_030067055.1 Kiloniellales bacterium
CCGCGCCATGCCGAGGGACTGGGCGGCGATTCCGATGCGCCCGCCCTCGAGGTTGGCCAAAGCGATCTTGTAGCCCTCGCCTTCCTCGCCGAGCATCAGGTCCGGGGTCAGCTCCACGTCCTCGAAGACGATCTGGCAGGTGTCCGAGGCCCGCTGGCCTAGCTTTTTCTCCACGCTGGCGACCCTATAGCCCGGGCTGTCGGTCGGCACGACGAAGGCGGAGATCCCCTTGCTGCCCTGGTCGGGATCGGTCACCGCGAAGACGATCGCCAGGTCGGCGTTCTGGCCCGAGGTGATGAACTGCTTGACGCCCGAGAGGATCCAGCGATTGCCCTCGCGCCGGGCCCGGGTCTTGATCGCACTGGCGTCGGAGCCGGCCTGCGGCTCGGTCAGGCAGAAGGCCCCCAGCATCTCGCCCCGCGCCAGGGGGCGCAGAAAGCGCTCCTTCTGCTCCTGGCTGCCGTAGCGCAGGATCGGCATGCAGGCGACCGAGTTGTGCACGCTCATGATCGTCGAGCAGGAGCCGTCGCCGGCGGCGATCTCGATCAGGGCCAGGGCGTAGGAGACGCTGTCGGCCCCGGCACCGTCCCACTCCTCGGGCACCAGCATGCCGAGGAAGCCGAGCCGGCCCATCTCGGCGATGGCCTCCGCCGGGAAGCGGGATTCGCGGTCCCAGTCCGCTGCCTTGGGGAGAAGCTCGCTCTGGGCGAAGCTGCGCGCGGTGTCCCGGATCAGCTGCTGCTCTTCGCTGAGGATCACGCGGCCCTCCTCTTGCTTCGTGCTGCCGCCGCGGCCGGGTTCACCACGGGATCTCCTCGCCGTCGTAGTTGAGGAAGCGTCCGCTGTCCTTCGGGGTCAAGCCATCGATGACCTGGCGCAAACCCCCGGCGCTGGTCTCCACCGGGATATCGGCGCCGGCGCCGCCCATGTCGGTCTGGACCCAGCCCGGGTGGACCGAGACCACGGTGATGCCGCGCCCCGCCAGGTCGGCCGAGAGCCCCTTGGTGACGGCGTTGAGCGCCGCCTTGGACGAGCGGTAGATGTAGGCGCCGCCGGAGTTCTGCGAGATCGAGCCCATCCGGCTGGAGACGTTGACCACCAGCTTGCGCTCGCTCCGGCCGACGTGCTCGACGAAGCGCTCGACCAGGCGCAGGGGCGCCAGGGTGTTGACCGACAGTACCTTGAGCCAGTCGTCGTAGTCGGTCTGGGCAAAGCCGGTGCGCGGCCCGAAGATGCCGGCGTTGTTGATCAGGAGGTCGATCGCTTCGTCGGCCAGCCCGCGCGCCAGGCCGGCGACCCTCAGCCCGTCCGTCACGTCGACCCGGTGCAAGCGAATGTCGCCCTCCACGGCCTTGAGCTCCTTGGCCTTGTCGGGCTGGCGGCAGCAGGCGTGAATCCGCCAGCCATCGGCGGCGAAGCCCCGCAACAACGCGAGGCCGATGCCTCGATTGGCGCCGGTGATGAGCAGGGTTGGCAAGATCGAACCTCTCGGCAGGACGAGACTTCGCTGCGCAGCAGCCTGACCTAGCAAATAAAGGGCGATCCCCCGCCGCTGGCAAGCCGTGATCGGCGGGGCCAGGCAGGCCACGGTGCGGCCCAGGCCTCGACCTGGACCGCAGCTCGCGGCCGGCGGACCGGAGATTCTCCTGGTGTCGTACGGAATTCAGGATACAAAGCCAGCAGCGCAGCGGAAGGGGAAGTGGGCATGCTGGCGGCTTGGGGCATCATGGCGGGACTGACGCTGCTTGCGTTGTCCCTGGGTCTCCAGGCCAGTTTGCTCGGCGTGCGGGCCGGCATCGAGGGCTTCTCGACCGAAGTGACCGGGCTGATCATGTCCGGCTATCCGGTCGGTCTGATTGCCGGGCTTGCGATCGTGCCAAAGCTGCTGCCGCGCATGGGCCATGGCCCCCTCTTCGCAGTCTTGACCTCGCTGGCGACCTGCGCGTTGCTGGCCCAGGCGAGCTTCGCGCACCCGGCGATCTGGGGCGCGATGCGGGTCGTGGTCGGCTTCGGCTACGGCGGTCTGCTGATGATCGCCGAGCACTGGCTGAGCGATCACTCACCGGGCGCCGCCCGAGCCCGCCTGCTGCCGCTCTACCTGGCCACCGGTCACACCGCACTGCTGCTCGGCCAGGCCCTGCTTCTGGTCGGAAACCCCTCGGGCTTCCAGCTCTTCAGCCTGGCGGCGGTGATCACATCCCTGGCCCTGGTGCCGATCCTCGCCAGCGCGCGCCGGACGCCCAAGGACACGCCGCTGATCCACATCGGGCTGTGGCATCTCTTTCGCGGCTCGCCATTGGCGGCCGTGATCGCCCTGGGCAGCGGCTGCGCCTTCGGCGCGGTCTTCTGGATGGGCGGACTCTACGGCCGGGTGGTGCAGATCTCGGACCTGGACGTCTGCCTGCTCCTGGGCAGCTTTCTCGGCGGCGGGGTCCTACTGCAATGGCCGATCCTGCGTCTCTCGCGGCGGCTGGACCGGCGCGGCGTGATCGTCACGCTCAGCTTCGCAGCTGCGGTCTTCAGCTTCGGTGCGGTCTTCGTCGCGCTGCTGTTGGAGGACATCCCGGGCGGCGCAGCCTTTTCGAAGCCGAGCTTTTTCGCAGCCATCCTGCTGATCGGCGGCCTGTCCCAGTCCTTGGCCGCCCTGGCGATCGGCCACGCCATCGACCGCTTCGGCGACGTCGAGACCGGTGCCGTCGGGGGCAGCCTGACCTTGCTGTTCCTGCTCGGAAGCGGGCTCGGGCCCTTCACCGCCGGCTTCATGATGTCGCCCCGGCTGATCGGGCATAACGGGCTGTTTCTCTTTCTGACCCTGGTCCATCTGGCGATGGGCACCTACGCGCTCTACCGCATGGCGCGGCGCGAAGGCCTGCCGGCCGCGGAGCAGGGTCCAGCCCCGCCCACCGGGCCGAGCGCCTCGCCCATGGCTTTGGGCATGGCGGTCAAGGCCCTGCGGACCAGCCGCTGAGAACGCGGTACCGGCCGGGCCCGACAGCGGACCCGAAGGCTCAGCACCCCGGCCTAAGCAAAGTGGGTCTTCGGCTTCAGTTCCTCACCGCCGCACTGCGCCGCAACTCCCGGATCGTCTCTCGGACCAGTTCCCAGGACGTTGCGGCCTCGTGGTCGCCCAACGCGGTGAGCTCGCGCACCCGCTCCCTCACCTTGCGCTCGGCGGCCCCGCCGTGTTCGGCAATAAGGCGCTCCGCGGCCACCCAAGTATCAAGCTCGCTATTCATGGTTCCGGATTACCGGACCTCTCCTTCCAAACCGTTAAAAGCAGCACCGGTGGAAGGGGATAACGGGTTTTCCCTGAGATCCGTGTGAGGTCTTGGGGACCCGCCCGAAGCCTGACTTGGCGGGCGTTTGCGGCCGTCGGGCCGGGCCTCTTTCCGAGCCGATTTCCGATCAGGCCGACGGGCCGCCGGTGGTGAAAACCGGCCGGCGACCCGTCGCTGGAACGCTTCAGAGTCCATCGGAAACGTGGCTCAGTCATCGGGACTTTCGTCGCCCGATCACCGCAAACCAACCGCTTGCGCCATACCTGGCGGCCTTCCAAAGCCCACGCCCCCGTCTTTTCCGTCTCGAGGGCGCAGTGGCCTGAGGAGACCTGCCCGTGCAAGAGCCCCGGCAGGTCACCGAGGACCTTAAATCTCGTCGTGTAAAACAAGTCTAAAACATTGATTTTGATATAAATATTTCAGATCCCAAGGCAGCCCTCAGCGGCTCCCCGCCGCCCCGGGGCCGGGCCGCCGTCGGTATCGTCACGGTGTTCGGGCCCAGTGCGCGCACGGCCGGCAAGATGCGGCGTTTACCCGATAATAATCGGCAATGGTGTCTCATATTGGCTGGATCGTGGGTCTTTCAGGCCCAGAAGAAAAACTGGAAATTTCGATCCAGAATGATTATATTTCAGAGGATTGAGAGCGCATTTTATTAAATAAGGTTAATATATGAAGTCCGTCCGATGGAAGGTTTGGCACGGACTCCTGAGCGCCACGCAAGCCAGGGATGGTGACGCTCGTTCCGCTCTCCGAACAATCCAGCCGAAACCGACTTGGCTCTATCCCGGACTGGCGCGGCCAGCCTTGGCGTTGGCGCTGCTTCTGGGATCGGGTGCCGGATCGGTCAAGGCCAGTGAGCTCGAGACCTTCATTCCCCCCGGCTATGGCGAGCCGGCCAGGGAAGGTCCGACCGCCACGAACCTCGCCGCAGTCGACGGCCAGGCGGCACCGGAGCCGATCGGCGGCCACAGCCTGCAGCTTGGACCGGGCGCCGCCCTGTCATGGAACGGCGTAACGCTTTACGACAACGGGGCCTTCCCCGATGATCCGACCGACGCGCGCCCGGACATCGTCCTGGCGCCCGGCTTCACCCCACTGCTCCTGAGCCCCGCATCCCAAGCCAACGAATTTAGCGGCACCCGGGGCAACTGGCAGGGCCAGCGCATCGGGCGCTCGGGATCGTCCTCTGGGCGCCGCAGCCGCGTCAGGGTCGGCCTCTCGCAATCCGTCGGCCCGCTCGATCTCGCGGTCACCGGCGACTACGGCCGCTTCAAGCTCCCGGTCCGTCCCGAGCTCAACCTGTCCGAGGAAGAAAAGCTGATGCGTCTCGGCGCCCGTGTCGGCCTTGGCGGGTTCGAGGTTCGCGGTTCGATGGGCGCCGAGATCAAGCCCTTTGAGATCGGCAACACGCTGGCCTGGGATCTCGCAGCGACCTTCGACGAGGGTCCCTGGGCCTTCGGGGTGGCTTACACCCATTCTTTGATGGCCGATGCGCCCAACTCCGAAGAGGTCGACGTCCTGGGAACCTTCCAGAGCGGAGTGCGATATTCGATCACGCCGAACATGTCGGCCGGTGCGCACGGAATGTTCTTCACCTTTACGGACGAAGACAGCGAGTCTGCCACCGACCTAGCCGGCGTCCTCAGCTTCTCGATGCGATTCTGAGCCTCGGCTCCGCCTTCGATCGGCCCGAGCTGACCTGAACGGCGACGGGCCAATTTGGCGCTCCTGGGCGTGGGAGAAAACCACCTGGGGCTTTTGCGCTTGCCGTCCGGCTCCAACTCTTAGACCAGAAGCTTCTGGCGTTCGGCCGTGGTCATGGCGCTGCGGACCTTTTCGAAGGCACGCACCTCGATCTGCCGAATCCGCTCGCGCGAAACGCCGAACTTCCGGGCCAGGCTCTCCAGGGTCGGAGGTTCCTCGGCCAGACGCCGCTCCCTGAAGATGACCCGCTCGCGTTCGCTCAAATCCTCCATCGCCTGTTGCATCAGAGCCCGGCGCTTGACCAGCTGATCGGCCTCCATGACCAGGCTTTCCTGATCGGGAGATTCGTCGGTCAGGAACTCCTGCCATTCCTCGCCGGACTCGGCGTTCAGCTTGGCGTTGAGGGAGTGCTCTCCGGCCTCGAGGTATTGATCCATGTCGACCACGTCGTCACGCGAGACGCCCAGTTCCTCGGCGATTGCCTTGGCCTGCTCGGGCGACATCCGACTGCCGTAGGTCTCCACATCGCGGGCCTTGAGACGACGCAGGTTGAAGAACAGCTTCTTGCGATCCGCCGTTGTGACCGCGCGGACCGGCATGTAGCTGCGCAGGACATAGTCCTGGATTGCCGCGCGGATCCACCAGGTGGCATAGGTGACGAAGCGGTTGCCACGGTCCGGATCGAAGCGATCCATGGCCTGCATAAGGCCGAGGTTGCCCTCGGCGATGAGGTCGCTGATCGGCAGTCCATAGCCGGTGAAGCCGCGTGCGACCTTGACCACATAGCGCAGGTGGGCGCCCGCCAGAAGACGGGCCGCCGAAGGATCGCGCTCCTCACGCCACCGCCGTGCCAGATCCCGTTCCTCTTCCGCGCTCAGAATCGGGAACCGGCGGATCTCATGCATATAGCTGCTCGGTATGCTCGCCTGTCTCAAGTTCATCTCCTTCCCCGCAGATCTCATGCGGGGCCTACAACCGTTGCCCCCGTTCAGACGCGCCTCTCGCTTGCCGAGGGGTCCCCTAGGGCACTTCAACGCGCTCGCTGCTTTTGCGGAAGTAACCCAAATATAGGAACATATCGGGAACTTTTCAACTCACTTTGCCGTCCCGGTCGTCCTCTCGCGATGGCCTTCGAAAACGTCTTGCCTGTTATACGCGGCCACAGGCCATTTTGTTCCAACATGACTGTGTCTATCACTGGTCAAAGCTTCGTGACTGGCCCACAAACGCCACAAAGCCTAACCTTTTGCGGACAGCGCATTCTTTCAGCTTTGTACGCGAGACCACGGGAAATGGTTTGGTCCGCATGACCTCGGCCGGCCAGGAAGACCAACTGCCAGCACCACAGAAGGTCCCATCCTGCGTAACAGCCTCCTCCCACAGGGCTCTTGACCCGGGTCATGGCGGGCTGCGGCCGGGTTGTGAATTCTGCAGTGTCATCGTCGATGCGGAGACGCTTCGACTTGGACCCCGGATGCCGGCCTGCCTGATGCAAGCGGAGCAGAAAAGAGCTGCAGATTCCTGGGAAGCAAGTCGACGGGCCGGTGTTAAGGAAAGGTTCCGTGGTATACTGCATAGGGCAGTCGGGCGTTGAGGCGGCCTCGATTGCCAGACAAGGGGGATGACGACATGACGACCCGTTCCAGCATCTCTGGCTTCAAGCCGCGGCCCCGGCCGGCGCGGGTTCCCCAGCGAGCCAAGGACGAGGCGCTGCGCTATCGTGCCGACAAGATACCGATTACACCCGAGCAATGCCGCATGGCACGGGCGGCGCTGCAGATGACCGTGCGGCAGCTCGCCGACAGGACCGGGGTTTCACCGTCCCTGATCACCCGCTTCGAGAACGACCGCCTGCCCCACGAGACCGATACGCTGACCCGGCTGAGGACCGCCTTCGAAGCCCGGGGCATCGAGTTCATCCTCGACGACGTGCTCGGCGTTCAGCTGCGCAACCCGGCGAGCTGATTTCCCGGTCTCGCGCTTCCGCTCAATCGGCCGCGATCACGACGCCGGCAGCGATCAGATCCTCGATTTCCTGAGCTGACCAGCCGTGCTCGGACAGGACACCGCGGCTGTGCTCGCCGTAGAGCGGTGCGCCGCGGCGCAGGGTGCCGGGCGTCTCGGAGAACTGGACCGGCGCGCCCAGGGTCCGCACCCTGCCCAGGCGGCTGTGTGCGACCTCGGTCACCATGCCCCGGGCCAGGGCCTGGGGATCGGCCTGCATCTCGGCAATCGATCGAACCGGCCCGGCCGGGACGCCGGCGGCATCCAATGCCGCCAGCCAGGCGGCCGAATTCCGGGTCCTGAAGTGCTCGGCCAAGCGAGCCGCCAGCTCCATCCGATGGGCCATACGCGCCCGGTTGTCCTGGAACCTGGGGTCGGCCGCCAGTTCCGGCTCGCCCAGGACCTCGACCAGGCGCTCCCAGTTGGCCTGGTTGGCAGCGCCGACCGTGATCCAGCCGTCGGCGGTCTCGAAGGCCTCATAGGGTGCATTCAGGGGATGCGCCGAGCCCATCGGCCCGGGCGGCTCGCCGGTCGCGAAGCACATCGCCGACTGCCAGTAGGTGTGGACGATGCCGGCTTCGAAGAGCGAGGTGTCGACCTGCTGTCCCCGCCCCGTTTGCAGGCGGCGGGCATAGGCCGCGGCGACGCCCAGGGCGCCGAGGATCCCGGCGGTGATGTCGGTGACCGGAGCGCCGACCTTGACCGGCGGCCGCCCGGTCCCCTCGCCGGTGATGCTCATCAGGCCGCTCATGCCCTGGGCGATCAGGTCGAAGCCCGCCCGGTCGGCATAGGGTCCGCTGCGCCCGAAGCCGGAGAGCGCGCAGTAGATCAGCTCGGGCTTCTCGCGGCTCAACGCCTCGTAGCCCAGGCCGAAGCGCTCCATGGTGCCGCGGCGGTAGTTCTCGACCACCACGTCGGCAGCGAGGATCAGGCGGCGGACCACGGCCTGCCCGGCCTCCGTCTTGAGGTCGACCGCGATGCCCCGCTTGTTGCGGTTCATCATCATGAAGGCCGCCGACTCCCCGTCTATGTCGGGCGGCAGGGTGCGCCGGGTGTCGTCGCCGCCCGGCACCTTCTCGACCTTGATCACCTCGGCGCCGAGATCTGCGAGCATCAGGCCGCAGACCGGACCGGCCATGATGTGAGCCAGCTCGATCACCTTGACCCCGCTGAGGGGACCGCTCACCTCCGTCCCGCTCTGGCCGGTCATCTCAACCGCCCTTGAAGTCCGGGGTGGCCTTGGCGAGGAAGGCCTTGTAGCCGATCTGGAAGTCCTCGGTGCCGAAGCAGGCGAAGCCTTCGTCCAGCTCGGCCTCGGTCAGGGGCACGCCGCTCGCCAAGCGCCGGATGAAGGCCTTGTGCCAGCGGTTGACCAGGGGCGCGCCGGCGGCGATCCGGGCGGCCGTCGCCTCGGCTTCGGCCTCGACCGCGTCGTCCTCGACCACCCGGTTGACCAGGCCCTTGGCCAGGGCCTCTTCGGCGCCCATGATCCGGGCTTCGAAGAGCAGCTCCTTGGCGACCGAAGGGCCGACCAGGGCGAGCAGGCCCTCGACCTCGGGGTAGGCCATCACCAGGCCGAGGCGGTTGATCGGCACCCCGAAGCGGCTGGAGCGGCCGCAGATCCGCAGGTCGGCCAGGGCCGCGATCTCCAGGCCGCCGCCAACGCAGATGCCCTGGACCATGGCCACGACCGGGACCGGGCAGTCGCGGATCGCGGCCAGGGTCGCGTGCATGAGTGCGCCGTAAGTGCGGGCCTGCGCGACATTCGACCGCTCGGTTTCGAACTCGCCAATGTCGTTGCCGGGGCTGAAGGCCCGACCGCCGGCCCCGCGCAGCAGGACGCAACGCAGGGTCTCGTCGCCGGCCAGCTCATGAAAGACCACGCCAAGGCGCTGCCACATCGGCTTGGTCATGGCGTTCAGCTTCTCGGGCCGGTCCAGGACCACGGTCGCGACGGCATCGCGCCGCAGCAGGGTTATATTCTCATGCGTCATCTGAAGACTCTCGGGCCAAAGGCTTGTCAGCGATAGAAATACTCGACCAGGCTCATGGGTACGACCGGGACGTAGGTCACGATCATCAAGACCAGGAACAGAACGGCGATGAACTGGATGTTGACCTTGGAGACCTCCCAGACGTCGGCCTTGGCGATCGAGCAGGCGGTGATCAGGACGCTGGCCACGGGCGGGGTCTGCTGTCCGATCCCCAGATTGAGGGTGACGATCAGCCCGAAGTGGATCGGGTCGATCCCGACCGCCGTGATCAGCGG
>JASJAL010000170.1 GCA_030067055.1 Kiloniellales bacterium
AGCATGTGGCAGGCCGAGAGCGAGGCGACCAGCAGGTCCTCGGGATTGTGCCGGGCGGGATCGCCCAGGAAGGCCGCGTCCGAGGAGCCCTCGATGGGCGGCTTGCCGGCGATCTCGATCCGATGGGCCCGGGAATAGCTCTTGTAGTCGCGGGTCGGCCCCTCGGCCGCACCGGACCAGACCACCTTGGCCTGGTAACGGTGTTGCTTGCTTCCGGCCATGGCGCCCTCCTAATTCGGTCATTGCCCCGATCAAGTCTGAAACAGGACCGCGTCCGCGACCAGTGCCGATTCCGGGACCCTGGCTCCCACCCGGATCGCTCGAGTCGACAAGGGCCTTGCCAGAGCGCGGCGTAGCGGGCTCGATAGCCCTTCGAGCTGAGCCAAAAAACCCCGCGAGCGCGCGTCATGCTGAACCCGGAACTCTTCATCGGCTACCTGCTGGCCACCACGGTTCTGATTCTGATGCCGGGGCCGATCGTCACCTTGGTGGTCGCCAACTCCCTGGCCCACGGCCAGCGCACCGGCCTGGCGACCGTCGCTGGCGCCAGCACCGGCAACGCCGTGCTGGTCGCGGCCGGCGCCCTGGGCCTGACCACCCTGCTGGCCCTGGCCGCCGACGTTTTGACCTGGGTCCGCTGGCTCGGCGTCGCCTATCTGCTCTGGCTCGGCATCAAGGAGTGGCGCCGGGCGATCCGGGCCGGGCGCGAGGAGGGCCTGCCGGCCGTACCGAAGCCGCGCGGGGTGTTCTGGTACAGCGCGGTGATCGCGATCACCAACCCCAAGACCATCCTGTTCTACGCCGCCTTCTTCCCGCAGTTCCTCGATCCAGCATTGGCCGCCGGGCCGCAGCTCCTGGCCATGTCGATCGGCTTCATCGTGATCGCGACGACCTTCGACGGGCTCTACGCCCTCCTGGCCGGGCGCCTGCGCGACCGCCTGCTGGACCCCAAGCGGGCGCGGATCCGCCACGGCATCACCGGAACCCTGTTGATCGGCACCGGGCTCGGCCTGGCGCTGGCCCGGCGGAGCTGAGGCCGGTGCCGCACCTCGGCCTGCTGCACACCGGCGAGGCCCACGTCGGCGCCTTCGCCGACCTCTTCGAGGAGATCCTGCCCGAGGCCATGCTCAGCCACCTGGTCCGCGAGGACCTGCTGCTGCGCGCCCAGCTGGCCGGGGAGCTGCCCCCGGACGTTGCTGCCGAGACCGCGGAGTCCCTCCAGGAGCTGGCCGGACAGGGCGCCCAGGTCCTGCTCTGCACCTGCTCGACCCTGGGCCCGGCGGTCGAGGCCGCGGCGGCGGAAATCGCGGTCCCGGTGCTGCGCGTCGACCGACCGATGGCCGAGGCCGCGGTCGCCGCCGGCGGGCGACTCCTCGTGGTCGCCGCCCTGGAGTCCACCCTGGCCCCCACACAGGCCTTGCTGAGGGATGCTGCGGCCGACCTCGGGCGCGAGGTCAGCCTTGAGGTGCTGAGCTTGCCGGAGGCCTGGGAGGCCTTCGAATCCGGCGACCGGGACGACTACCTCCAGCAGATCGCCGACGCGGTGCGGAGCGCCGTCGGAGCCGCGGGCACCCGGAATGGTACCGGGGGCTTCGACGCCGTGGTCCTGGCCCAGGCCTCGATGGCCGGCGCCGCCGATCGGCTGGCCGACCTCGGCACGCCTGTGCTCGCCAGCCCGCGCCTGGCCGTCGAGCGGGCCGCCGAGCTCTACCGCCGCAGCGCCGGCTGATCCGGCCGCCCGCGGTCGAAGTCGCGGCGGTAGCAGGGCTCCTGGCCCTTGCGGTCCTTCTCGAAACCCGGGAAGTTGCGATAGATCTCCTCCGGCGGCGGCTCCCGACAGATCAGATCGCCGTGGATCACCCGGAAGACGTGGTCCCGGCCGTCCTGGGTGCGGAACTGCACCTTGGTGGCCGAGATCTGGTAGTGACGCACCCCGAGCCGACGGCGCTCGTCGACCAGCATCGCGTCGGGCTGGAACACGATCTTGCGGAAGCTGCGCGAGCCGACCCCCGGCGCGTTGGTCAGCTGCCAGGCACCGATCAAGGGGTTGCCCGGCTGCACCGGCGGCGGGCTGCCGCAGGCGGCCAGGGCGAGACAGAGCAGCAACAGGCCGGAGCTGGCGAGGCGAGGCATGGCGGTCCCGTCTTTGGTCTTGGATCTCGGCCCGGGTTCGCTCACAGGCCGCCCGGACCTTCCTGCCGCGCCGCCACGGCCGCGATGCCAGCAGAGGAATGTGGCCGCAAGGTGGCCGCTGCTGACAGGTCGCAGTCAGCAGGCTCGAGAAAGCCGCTCGCCGCGCCGCCGCGGAGGTTCTATCAAGGACCGTTCTGGAGACGGACAACGACGCGGGAGGCGCAAGCGATGGCTTTGGGCGCGATGAATCATCTGGCCCTGACCCTGAGCGATCTGAAGGCCGCCGAGGAGAGCTTCTACAAGCCGGTGCTGGAGTTCCTCGGCTACGCCAAGGTCGAGGACGTCGAGGGCATGACCCTGTGGTTCTCAGAGACTGCAGCGGCGGCGGTCAACCTCTTCCAGGCCGCCGACGACCTCAAGGACAGGCCGCACGCGCGCTACGCCCCGGGCTTCCACCACTTCGCCTTCTGGGCCGACAGCCGGGACCGGGTCGACGGGCTCCACGCGCGGCTTCTGGAGATCGGCGCCACCGTGCTGGACCCGCCGGCCGAGTACGATTACACGCCCGGCTACTACGCCGTCTTCTTCGCAGACCCCGACGGCTTGAAGTTCGAGCTGGTCCACATGCCGCTGCCGGCTTAGTGCCGGCGTCCGGCAGGCCGGTCAGGCGATCTCCGCGATCAGGTCCGGCAGCTCGCCGAGGTGGGCCAGCTGGCGGAAGCGCGCGGCTTCGGCCGGGGGCGGTGCCTGCTCGACCGCCCAGGTCAGCTCGTGAGGCACGTGGACGGCCCAGGCACCGGCGGCCAGCGCGGGCAGGACGTCGGACTTGAGCGAGTTGCCGACCATCATGCTGCGCGCCGGGCCGTCGCCGTGGCGGCCGAAGGCTTGCTCGTAGGTCGCGGCGGTCTTGTCGCTGACGATCTCGACCGCGTCGAAAAGCTCGCCGAGCCCGGACTGCGCGAGCTTGCGCTCCTGGTCGAAGAGATCGCCCTTGGTGATCAGGACGATGCGATAGCGCCCGGCGAGGCCTTCGAGCGTGTCCCGGGCGTGGGGCAGGACCTCGATCGGATGGCTCAGCAGCTCCCGGCCGGCTTCCAGGATCGCGGCGATCGCCGTGGCCGGCACCCGGCCGTCGGTGACCTCGATCGCGGTTTCGATCATCGAGAGGGTGAAGCCCTTGATGCCGAAGCCGTAGTGCCCGAGGTTCCGCTTCTCGGCCTCGAGCAGCCGCTCCGAGAGATGATCCGGCGCGGCGTGGTCGGCCAGCAGCGCGGTGAAGCGGGCCTCGGTCAGCCGATAGTACTGCTCGTTCTGCCACAGGGTGTCGTCGGCATCGAAGCCGATCGTGGTCAGAGCGTGCGGGGAATTGGTCATATCAGGGTCGAGCTGCGTATGAGGCCTTGTTGGTTGTATCAAGAGAATAGCAAGCGCGGGTCCGCAAGGCGCCGAAATTGGTCGCGCCCCTGGCCCAAGCGGTCTCGGGAGGCCTAAGCTGACCCCATGAAAGCCATGTTCTTTACGCTCGTCATCGCCGCGGCGATGATCACCCTCGCCGTGCTGGTGACCGGGATCTTCGCCATGGCCCGCGGCGGCGAGTTCAATCGCAAGCACTCCAACCGCCTGATGCGCCTGCGCGTCGTCGCCCAGGGCATCGCCCTGGCGCTCTTCGCCATCGCCATGATGATCAAGGAGTGAGGCCGGCCGTCGGCGCCTGGGGCCCTTTGTCACTCGGCCCGGCATAGTCCTCGCAACCTTCGCTCAGCGCAAAGCAGGCCAAGCGCACGGTCTTGGGAATCATCACCGGCTCGCCGTCGCGTTCGCCCTTCTCGTAGTACTGGACGACCCGGCGTTTAAGGCCGAGCGCCTCGGCAGCCTCCTTTTGCGAGAGGCCGAGCGCCTTGCGCCAGTCCCGAAAGGCGTCGGGCTGCATCACCAGGTCGCGATCGCGGCTCTTCGCCTTGTTCTTTTTCTCCTTGCGCGTCACCGGTAATTCCTCCGCAGGAGCCAGGGCCCATTGCTGCTACGGAACCCTAGCGCTCTTTCGCTTGATAAGACGCACGAGGTGCGCCTATAGTACAGCAGAAGCGCACGTGGTGCGCCACAAGAATCTGCACAGGATGAGGCAGGGAAAGGATCGCGCCGATGGCGAAGAAAGCCAAGAAGACCAAGGGGAAGGACAAGGCGGCCGGGAAAGAGGCCGTCGCCAAGCTCAGCAAGGAAGTGGCGAGCCTGCGTGCCAGCGTGGCCGAGCTCAAGAAGCAGGTGGCGGCGCTACGTGGAGCCAAGACCGCGGCCAAGAAGTCTCCGGCCAAGAAGGCCCCGGCCAAGAAGGCTCCGGCCAAGAAGTCCCCGGTCCGGCGCAGCGCGGCCAAGACCCCGGCGCGCAGTACGGCCGCCAAGACCTCGGTCCGCAGTGCGGCGGCAAAGCGGCCCCGGACCGCGACGAAGACCGCAGCCAAGCCCCTCACGACAAAGACGACGCCTTAGGCAAGCGGCGGCCCGAGGGCCGAACAGCCACACTCAGACAAAGACCCGCGGAGCGGGCGCGTGAGGTGGCAAAAGACACAGCGGAGGAAGGCAGTTCAAGGTCGCAATAACCGGCCAATAGGAGGGCTCAGCCATGTTGACCCTGATGAACTACTGGAACGCTGTCTGGCGCAGCAATCTTGCCGAGATCGGAAATTCTTTCCGGAGTCACAGCGAAGCGGAGAGCCAGGCCTTTCAGCGCCAGTTGCGGCGCAGGCCAAGCCCCCGCTGGCAGCAGCATCGCTTCCTGCGCTACACCCCGCCCCGCCCGCCGGCCAACCATTGAGGGGCCGCCCCGGCCGCAGCCCGAAGTTCCACGCGACCACGGGCGCGCTCTGAATCGCCAGCGAAGAACCTTGCCGAACCGCCCGGCCCGAGGCCAGTATCGGCCGCTTGCTGCCCGGCCGTCGCGTGATCGGCGCCGCGGTGGCTCCGATCGGGATCTGGCAAGGGGAGGATCGGCATGGTGCGGCTGACGCGCATCTACACCCGTGGAGGCGACGGGGGCGAGACCTCGCTGGGCAGCGGCGCGCGGGTCGCCAAGCACGACCTGCGGGTCGCGGCCTACGGTACCGTCGACGAGGCCAACGCCGCGATCGGTCTCGCCCGCTTGCACACCGCCGACGACAGCGACGCGATCCTGGCGCGGGTGCAGAACGACCTCTTCGACCTGGGCAGCGACCTCTGCACCCCCGAAGAGGAAAACCCCAAGCATCCGCCGCTGCGGATGACCGCCGAGCAGGTCGAGCGCCTGGAGCAGGAGATCGATCGGCTCAACGTCGACCTGGATCCGCTGACCTCCTTCGTCCTGCCCGGCGGGCGGCCCGCGGCTGCTTACCTGCACCTGGCCCGCACGGTGACCCGGCGGGCCGAGCGGGAGATGACCGCTCTTGCGGCGGTCGAGGCCGTCAATCCGGAGGCTCTGCGCTACATCAATCGCCTGTCTGACCTGCTCTTCGTCCTGTCCCGCTACGAGAACGACCTCGGGGCCGCCGACATTCTGTGGATACCGGGAAAAAACCGCTGAAATCCAGGCGGTTACGCCACCCTGGCGAGAATTGACAGCCGCTTTCCCTTAAGTCTATTGTGCGACTGCGAAAAACCCAGGAGCTCTGCGGCCTTGCGGGCCGCGCAGACGCTCTCACGACAATTGGATCCAACGAATTTAGCCAATCGGGGCAGGCTGGGCGATGAAGCTACTCGTACCCGTCAAGCGGGTCATCGACTACAACGTCAAGATCCGGGTCAAGCCGGACCAGACCGGGGTCGAGACGCAGAACGTCAAGATGGCGATGAATCCCTTCTGCGAGATCGCGGTCGAAGAGGCGATCCGCATGAAGGAAGCCGGCATCGCCAGTGAAGTCATCATCTTTTCCGCCGGCACGGCGCAGTCGCAGGAGACCATCCGCACCGGCCTGGCGATGGGCGGTGACCGCGGCATCCTGGTCGAGAGCGAGACCCCGCTGGAGCCCCTGGCCGTGGCGAAGCTGCTGAAGGCGGTGGTCGAGCGCGAGGGCCCGGAGATCATCCTGCTGGGCAAGCAGGCGATCGACGGCGACAACAACCAGACCGGCCAGATGCTGGCCGCCCTGCTCGGCTGGTCCCAAGGCACCTTCGCCTCGAAGCTCGAAAAGGCGGACGGCGGCATCAAGGTCACCCGCGAGGTCGACGGCGGCCTCGAGACCCTGGACCTGAAGCTGCCGGCGGTGGTCAGCGTCGACCTCCGGCTCAACGAGCCGCGCTACGCCTCGCTGCCGAACATCATGAAGGCGAAGAAGAAGCCCATCGAGACCCTGTCGCCCGCCGACCTCGGCGTCGACGTGACCCCGCGCGTCCAGGTCCTCAAGGTGGTCGAGCCGCCGGCCCGCGAGGCCGGCGTCAAGGTGGCCTCCGTCGCGGAGCTGGTCGACAAGCTGAAGAACGAAGCGAAGGTGATCTGATGAGCATCCTGGTCATCGCCGAGCACGACAACGCCGAACTCAAGCCCTCGACCCTGCACACCGTGACCGCGGCGGGCGAACTGGGCGGCGAGATCCACGTCCTGGTCGCCGGCCAGGGCAGCGCCGGTGTCGCCGAGACCGCCGCCAAGGTGGCCGGCGTCGCCAAGGTCCTGCACGCCGAAGCCGAGGCCTACGAGCACCAGCTGGCCGAGAACCTGGCGCCGCTGATCGTGAAGCTGGCCGGTGGCTACGGCCACGTCCTGGCGCCAGCCACGACCTTCGGCAAGAACGTCATGCCGCGGGCGGCCGCACTGCTCGACGTCCAGCAGATCTCGGACATCAGCGGCATCGAGAGCCCGGACACCTTCGTGCGCCCGATCTACGCCGGCAACGCGATGGCGACCGTGCAGTCGACCGACGCGATCAAGGTGATCACGGTCCGCTCAACCGCCTTCGACGCGGCCGCTGAAGAGGGCGGCGCCGGCACGGTCGAGGCCGTCGAGGCGACCGGGGACAGCGGCCTGGCGAGCTTCCTCGGCCAGGAGCTGACCAAGTCCGAGCGGCCGGAGCTGACCTCGGCGCGGATCGTCATCTCCGGCGGCCGCGGCATGCAGAGCGGCGACAACTTCGCCATGCTGGAGAAGATCGCCGACAAGCTCGGCGCGGCCGTGGGCGCCTCGCGCGCCGCCGTCGACGCCGGCTTCGTGCCCAACGACTATCAGGTCGGCCAGACCGGCAAGGTGGTGGCGCCGGACCTCTACGTGGCGGTCGGCATCTCGGGGGCGATCCAGCACCTGGCCGGCATGAAGGACTCCAAGGTCATCGTCGCAATCAACAAGGACGAGGAAGCGCCGATCTTCCAGGTCGCCGACTACGGGCTGGTCGCCGACCTCTTCCAGGCGGTTCCGGAGCTGGAGCAGGAGTTGGAAAAGCAAGGGTCCTAACGGGCCGCGCGCTCACCCCCCGGGCGTGAAACCGATGATCGGACTGCCATGACTAACACAGTCGCAAACGAATCCCTTCCGCCGGTCCCCGAATTCCGGACCGTCGGCGTCATCGGTGCCGGCCAGATGGGCAGCGGCATCGTCCACGTCTCCGCACTGGCCGGTTACGACGTTTGCCTGTCCGACTTGAGCGAAGAGAACCTCGACAAGGCGCTAGCCAGCATCGACCGGAACATGGAGCGCCAGGTCGGCGGCGGCAAGATCACGAAGGACGAGAAGACCACGGCCTTGGCCCGGATCAAGACCGGGACCAGCTATGAAATCTTCGGCGATTGCGACATCGTGATCGAATGCGCGGTCGAGAACGAGGAGATCAAGCGCTCGATCCTCAAGGACCTCTGCGCCGCCGTTCGCCCCGACACGGTGATCGCGACCAACACCTCTTCGATCTCGATCACCCGCCTGGCCGCGATCACCGACCGACCGGGTCGCTTCATCGGCATGCACTTCATGAACCCGGTGCCGGTGATGGAGCTGATCGAGCTGATCCGCGGGATCGCGACCGACGAGGACACCTTCGCCGCGGTCCGCGAGATGGCGCTGCGCCTCGGCAAGACCCCGGCATCGGCCGAGGATTTTCCGGCCTTCATCGTCAACCGCATCCTGCTGCCGATGATCAACGAGGCGGTCTACACCCTCTACGAGGGAGTCGGCTCGGTCGAGGCCATCGACACCGCGATGAAGCTCGGTGCCCGGCACCCCATGGGCCCGCTGGAGCTGGCCGACTTCATCGGCCTCGACACCTGCCTGGCGGTCATGCACGTGCTCTACGAAGGCCTGGCGGACTCCAAGTATCGGCCCTGCCCGCTGCTGGTGAAGTACGTCGAGGCCGGTTGGGTCGGCCGGAAGTCTGGCCGTGGCTTCTACGACTACGCCGGCGACACCCCGGTCCCGACCCGTTGAGCGGAGCCATCCCGCACCACCACTAGGCGTGGCCGCATTCCCGCGTCGGACCGTCCGCGCCAGATGGACAAAGAGGCCTGGCCCCGGCGGCTGTCAGGCGCGCTTCGGCAAGCAGTAGATCAGGCAGGGGCAAGGCGCGTCGCGCTCGACGGATTCGGCGACGCTGCTCTTGATCAGCGACTCCAGGCGGCCCTGTCGATCGTGCCCCATGACGATCAAATCCACGTCGTTTTCCTTGGCGACCTTGATGATTTCCTCGGCAACGTCGCCTGATCTGACAAAGGTCTTGATGGCCTTGGCTGCGCTGTCTCTTGTGTAGGCTGCCGCCTCGGCGACGATGGTGTCGGCAAGTTCCGTGGAGAGTCGCGCCACGTAGGCACTGCGCTCGACGTCTTTGCTCACCGCGAAGCGGCCCTGGCTCCGTATCGACGAACTGTACCAAGCATCGTAGTTCTGCCTTTTCAGGACGCCCTCGACGATCGCCCCTTCGATCAGTTCGTCCGTGACCTTCTCCGGTTCGATCACGCAGAGAAGACCGAGGTGGGCGTCATAGCTGTCAGCGAGGGCACAGGCGATTTCCAGTGCCGTGTTGCTCGCTTCCGTGCCATCCACGGCGACGAGAACGCGTTTGGTCACGGTCATATCCTCCCCAGGTTTCGACCAACCGACGACAGTAAAGAGACA
>JASJAL010000014.1 GCA_030067055.1 Kiloniellales bacterium
CGCCTGCCTTGATGATCGCACCACCGACCGAAGCGATGGTGCCCAGGAGAGGACTCGAACCTCCACGGGGTTGCCCCCACAGGCACCTGAAGCCTGCGCGTCTACCAATTCCGCCACCTGGGCCTGAGCAGGCGCTGGCTTTCCCACGATGAGGGGCGGCTGTCAAGCGCCTGGCTCAAGGGATCTGTGCGGGAACTTTCCGCGCGCCTCTGCGAGCAGGCTTGTCAAAGGCCCGCTGCCCTGCGGTATAACCGCAAGTACGGAAGCGGCGCGGCGGCGGATCGCGTCGCCGGGGAGCGGGGTCTTACCGATGGCGACGCGCGTGGTGACCGTCTTTGGAGCATCGGGTTTTCTGGGTCGCTATGTGGTCGGCCGCTTGGCGCGCGAGGGTTGGCTGATCCGAGCCGCGGTCCGGCACCCGCGCCGGGCCGCTTTCCTGAAGCCTCTGGGTGACGTCGGCCAGATCACGCCCCTCCGGGCGCCGATCCAGGATGGCGATCTGGTGCGGACGGCGGTCGAAGGCGCCGACGCCGTGGTGAACCTGGTCGGAATCCTCTTCGAACGCGGCCGGCAGAGCTTCAAGGACGTGCATGCCGAAGGGGCGGCGCACGTCGCCCGCGCGGCCGAGGCCGCCGGGGTCCGCGACCTAGTCCAGGTCTCAGCGATCGGCGCCGACATTCGGGCCGAAGCCGACTACGCCCGCTCCAAAGGGGCGGCGGAGATGGCTGTCCGCAGCAGCTTTCCTGAGGCCGTGATCCTGCGGCCGAGCATCGTCTTCGGTCCCGAGGACGGTTTCTTCAACCGCTTCGGGGCCATGGCACGGTTGTCGCCGGCTCTGCCCCTGATCGGCGGCGGCGAGACCCGGTTCCAGCCGGTTTTCGTCGGCAACGTGGCCGACGCCGTGATGAAGGCGCTCTCTGATCCGGCCTGCCGCGGCCGGGTCTACGAGCTCGGCGGGCCTCAGGTCTACAGCTTCAAGGAACTGATGGACTTGCTGCTGCGGCAGATCCGGCGCCGGCGCCTGCTCGTGCCGCTACCCTTCGCCCTGGCCAGCCTGCAGGGTGCTTTCCTCGAATGGCTCCCGACCCCGCCCCTGACCCGGGATCAGGTCCGGCTGCTGAAAAGCGACAACGTGGTTGCCGAGGATGCCCTGACCCTGGCCGATCTCGGCATCGAGGCGACCCACCCCGAGGTGATCCTGCCGACCTACATGCAGCGCTATTGCCCGGGCGGCCGGGTCAACCCGCTCGCCGCCTGATCCCGCGCCCGGCTCGGTCTCAGCCCGCGGCGGCTCCGCCCAGCTGGCCGCTGTAGATCAGCCACAGCAGGAAGCCGCCGAGCAGCAGGCGGTAGACCACGAAGGGACCGAAGCCGGCCCGCTTCAGCCAGGCCATGATGATCGCGATCGCCAGGAACCCGGCCAGCGCGCAGAAGGCGACCATCAGCAGTGCGTCGTTGATCACCGAGACGTCGCCGCCCTGGTAGAGCTTCCAGCCCTGCCAGATGCCAGCGGCCGAAATCGCCGGGATCGACAGCAAAAAGGAGAAGCGGGCCGCCTCGGTGCGCTCGTAGCCGAGGATCCGCGCGGCGGTCATGGTGATGCCCGAGCGGCTGGTGCCCGGGAAGATGATCGCCAGGACCTGGGCGCAGCCGATCACCAGCGCGTGGCCGACGCCGATGTGGTCGACCTTCCGGATGGTCATGCCGATCCGGTCGGCGAGGTACATCACGATGCCGAAGCCGATCAGGGAAAAGGCGACGACCAGCGGCGACCGCGGCGGCCCGCCGAAGTACTGGTCGACCAGGAAACCCACGGCCAGGGCCGGAAGCGTCGCGAGCAGCAGCAGCAGGGCCAAGCGGCCGCCGCCGTCGAGCCGGCCGGTCAACAGCCGGCCGAGGCCCAGCAACATGCGCAAGACGTCGCGCCAGAAGTAGACCAGGACCGCCAGCAAGGTCCCGACGTGGGCCGCGACGTCGATCGCCAGCCCCTGGTCGTCCCAGCCGGTCAGGAGCGGCACCAGGATCAGGTGGCCCGAGGAGCTGATCGGCAGGAACTCGGTCAGACCCTGAACCAGCGACAGGATCAAGATTTGCAGCATTTGCACGGGTGGCAGCCCCCTCTTGGGCCGAAGTCTTGGGCCGGGCTCTCGAGCCGGATCGCCTGCCGACGGTTGGCAGCGCCCGCTTATAGCCTGCGATAGGGTGGAAGCCCAGACGCCAATTAGTCCCAATTTGGGACAATCTTGTAAAGGCAAGGATCAGGCATCAGAATGACCTTGCGGCGATCCCCGCGATCTTGTAATATTTAGGTCAGAATAATTGACCTAATAAGCGTTTTTCGCTCGCTTTTCATTGCGATCCAGCGGTACAACGCAGGTCCTGCTTTCCGGGCACAGCGCGCCGATCAGTCTGGCGGCAGAGACAAGACAACCCGCGGGGACCAACCCGCGCGGGAAGAATCAGGTCGGAGGATAAAGCCGCATGGCTAAGCGGATGCTGAAGTTCGTCGAGCGCGGGCACCACATGCCCGAGAAGCGCGAGGCCGCCTTGCGTGCGCAGGACTTCCAGGAGATCTACGACCGCTTCGACCCGGACAGCGCCGCCGACCAGGCCGGCCGCTGTTCGCAATGCGGCGTGCCTTTCTGCCAGGTCCACTGCCCAGTGCAGAACAACATCCCGGACTGGCTGATGCTGACCGCGGAGGGCCGTCTCGAAGAGGCCTACGAGGTCAGCCAGGCGACCAACAACTTTCCGGAGATCTGCGGCCGGATCTGCCCGCAGGACCGGCTCTGCGAAGGCAATTGTGTGATCGAGCAGTCCGGCCACGGCACGGTGACCATCGGCGCCGTGGAGACCTACATCACCGAGACCGCCTGGGCCGAGGGCTGGGTCAAGCCGGTCAAGCCGGCCCGCGAGCTCGAGCAGTCGGTCGCCATCATTGGTGCCGGCCCGGCCGGCCTGGCCTGCGCCGAGGAGCTGCGCCGGCGCGGCTACCAGGTCACGATCTACGACCGCTACGACCGGGTGGGAGGCCTGCTGATCTACGGCATCCCCAACTTCAAGCTGGAGAAGCCGGTGGTCGAGCGCCGGGCCAAGCTGATCGGCGACTCCGGCGTCACCTACCGTCTCGACTTCGAGGTCGGCCGCGACGCCAGCCTCGAGGAGCTGCGCCAGCGCCACGATGCCGTGCTGATCGCGACCGGAGTCTACAAGGACCGCGACATCAAGCTGCCCGGGGTCGGCCTGAAGAACGTCGTCCCGGCGCTCGACTACCTGACCGCCTCCAACCGCAAGGGGCTGGGCGATGCCGTCCCGGCATTCGATGACGGCCGGATGAACGCCGCGGACAAGAACGTCGTGGTCATCGGTGGCGGCGACACCGCCATGGACTGCGTGCGCACCGCCGTGCGCCAGGGCGCCAAGTCGGTCAAATGCCTCTACCGCCGCGATCGGGCCAACATGCCCGGCTCGCAACGCGAGGTGAAGCACGCCGAGGAGGAGGGCGTCGAGTTCGTCTGGCTGGCCGCGCCCGAGGCCTTTCTCGGCGACGACGCGGTGACCGCCGTCCGCGCCGCCAAGGTGCACCTCGGCGTCGCCGATGCGACCGGTCGCCAGATCCCGCAGGTCATCGAGGGCTCCAGCTTCACAGTCGAGGCGGACCTGGTGCTCAAGGCCCTGGGCTTCGACCCGGAGGACCTGCCCAAGCTCTTCGACGCGCCTGACCTGCCGGTGACCCGCTGGGGCACGGTCGGCATCTCCTTCCAGACCATGATGACCGAGCTGGACGGGGTCTTTGCCGCCGGCGACATCGTACGCGGCGCCTCCCTGGTGGTCTGGGCGATCCGCGACGGCCGCGACGCCGCCGCCTCGATCCACAAGTACCTGACGGCCAAGGCCGCCGGCGACGCCGCCCCGGCTGTCGCGGCGGAGTAGATCATTGGATCCTGTCAAGAAACCGCCGGATCCCAGTGGACACCCGGATCAACTGCGTGCCCTCGGCGCCTTCAAGGGCCGAGGCAATGGCGACCGTCGCCCGCCGGTGACTTGGTTGAGCCTCGTGCTTTGGTCGAGCCTGATGGTGACGCTCATCTTTATTTTGTCCGGCGGCTTCTGAGCCGCTCTTCAACTTGGTGCGAATCATGACGCGACCCACAGTCGACGCAACCCGATCGGACAGTTGGCAGTCCCGGGCCCAGAGTCTGGCGAGAACCGGTCTCTACGATCCCGGCCAGGAGCGCGACGCCTGCGGGGTCGGGCTGGTCGCCTCGATCGACGGCAAGCCGCGGCGCGAGGTGGTCGAGGCCGGCATCAACGCCCTCAAGGCAGTCTGGCACCGCGGCGCCGTCGACGCCGACGGCAAGACCGGCGACGGCGCCGGCATTCACTTGCAGATCCCCCAGGACTTCTTCCGCGAGCACGTCGCGCGCAGCGGCTTCGATCCGCATCCCGGACGGATTGCGGTCGGCATGATCTTCCTGCCGCGCACCGACTACGCCGCCCAGGAGCGCTGCCGCGTGATCGTCGAGCGCGAGATCCTGAACTTCGGCTACCGCATCTACGGCTGGCGCCAGGTGCCGATCAACGTCGACATCATCGGCGAGAAAGCCAACGCCACCCGGCCGGAGATCGAGCAGATCATCGTCGACAACGTCAAGCAGACCCCGGCCCGGCAGTTCGAGGTCGACCTCTACACCATCCGGCGCCGGATCGAGAAGGCGGCCGAGCGGGAGTCGATCAAGGACTTCTACGTCTGCTCCCTGTCCTGCCGCTCGATCATCTACAAGGGCATGTTCCTGGCCGAGCAGCTGACCGCCTTCTTCCCGGACCTGCTGGACGAGCGCTTCGTCTCCAACTTCGCGATCTTTCACCAGCGCTACTCGACCAACACCTTCCCGACCTGGTGGCTGGCCCAGCCCTTCCGGGTGCTCGCCCACAATGGCGAGATCAATACCCTGAAAGGCAACGTCAACTGGATGAAGGCGCACGAGTGCCGCCTGGGCCACGAGGTCTTCGGCGAGCAGGTCGAGGACCTCAAGCCGGTGGTCCAGCCGGGCTCATCGGACTCCGCGGCCCTGGACGCCGTCTTCGAACTCATGGTCCGCGCCGCGCGCGACCTGCCCATGGTCAAGGCCATGCTGATCCCGGAGGCTTGGGAGCAGAACCAAAGCATCCCGCAGTCCCTAAAGGACCTCTACAGCTATTCCAACGCGGTCATGGAGCCCTGGGACGGACCAGCGGCGATCTGCGGCTTCGGCGGCCGCTGGGCAGTGGCCGGGCTGGACCGCAACGGCCTCCGGCCGCTGCGCTACACCATCACCGACGAGGGCCTGCTCTTCGCCGGCTCGGAGACCGGGATGGTGCGCATCGACGAGACCCGCATCGTCGAGAAGGGCCGGGTCGGGCCGGGCCAGATGATCGCTGTCGACCTCCAGGAAGGCCGCTTCTACCACGACCACGAGATCAAGGATCACTTGGCCAAGCGGGCACCCTACGGCAAGTGGACCAAGGGAATCACGGTCATCGACGACCTGATCCGCCCCGACCACGGCGAGCCGGCGGTCCTCGAGCGCGAGGAGCTGCGCCGCCGGCAGCTGACTTACGGCCTGACCATGGAGGACCTGGAGCTGATCCTCCATCCCATGGTCGAGGACGCCAAGGAAGCCGTCGGCTCGATGGGCGACGACACCCCGCTGGCCGTGCTCTCGGGGCGCTACCGGGGCCTGCACCATTTCTTCAGGCAGGACTTCAGCCAGGTCACCAACCCGCCGATCGATTCCCTGCGCGAGCGCCGGGTCATGACCCTCAAGACCCGGCTCGGCAACCTCGGCAACATCCTCGACGAAGACGAGAGCCAGTGCCGGCTGCTGCAGCTCGACTCGCCGGTGCTGACCAACGCCGAGTTCGCGGCGATGCGCGACTACCTTGGCGAGACCGTGGTCGAGATCGCCTGCGACTTCGATCCGGCGGGCGGCGACTTCGCGCTCAAGGCCGGCCTCGACCGGATCCAGCAGGAGGCAGAGGACGCGGTGCGCGGCGGTGCCACCCACGTGATCATCAGCGACGAGGACGTCGGCCTCGGTCGGGCGCCTATTCCGATGATCCTGGCGACCGCCGCGGTCCACGTGCACCTAATGCAGCAGAAGCTGCGCACCTTCACCTCGATCAACGTCCGCGCCGGCGAATGCCTGGACGTGCACTACTTCGCGGTCCTGATCGGCGTCGGCGCGACCACGGTCAACGCTTACCTGGCGCAGGAATCGATCGCCGACCGGCATCGCCGCGGCCTGTTCGGCGAGCTGTCGCTGGAGGACTGCGTCAACCGCTACACCAAGGCGGTCGACGACGGCCTGCTGAAGGTCATGTCGAAGATGGGCATCTCGGTGCTGTCGTCCTACCGCGGCGGTTACAACTTCGAGGCCCTCGGCCTGTCGCGCACCATGGTTGACCAGTACTTCCCCGGCATGCAGAGCCGGATCTCAGGCATCGGCCTGCCCGGCCTGCAGCAGAAGGTTCTGGAGCTGCATGCCAGGGCCTGGACCGAGGGCGTGATCACTCTGCCGGTCGGCGGCTTCTACCGCTATCGGCGCGGCGGCGAGAGGCACGGCTGGGAGGCCGGCCTGATCCACACTTTGCAGGCCGCGGTCGCAAAGGATTCCTACTCCAACTACAAGAAATACGCCGACGGGTTGCGCGCCCAGCCGCCGGTCAGCCTGCGCGACCTGCTGGATTTCAAGACCGACAAGGCGACGGCGGCCGAGCTCGACGAAGTGGAGCCGATCACCGCCATCCGCAAGCGTTTCGTCACCCCCGGCATGTCTCTGGGCGCGCTCAGCGCCGAGGCCCACGGCGTCCTCAACATTGCCATGAACCGGATCGGCGCCAAGTCCGATTCCGGCGAGGGCGGCGAAGATCCGCAGCGCTTCAAGCCCCATCCAAACGGCGATAACGAAAACTCGGCGATCAAGCAGATCGCCTCCGGCCGCTTCGGCGTCACCGCCGAGTACCTGAACAACTGCCGTGAGATCGAGATCAAGGTCGCCCAGGGTGCCAAGCCGGGCGAGGGCGGTCAGCTGCCGGGCTTCAAGGTCACCGAGATGATCGCCAAGCTGCGGCACTCGACCCCGGGGGTCATGCTTATCTCGCCGCCGCCGCACCACGATATCTACTCGATCGAGGACTTGGCGCAGCTGATCTACGACCTCAAGCAGATCAACCCCAAGGCCCAGGTCTGCGTCAAGCTGGTCGCCCGCTCCGGCATCGGCACCATCGCCGCCGGGGTCGCCAAGGCCAAGGCCGACGTGATCCTGATCTCCGGGCATTCCGGCGGCACCGGCGCCAGCCCGCAGACCTCAATCAAGTTCGCCGGCGTGCCCTGGGAGATGGGCCTGGCCGAGGTCCACCAGGTGCTGACCTTGAACCGTCTGCGCCACCGGGTCCGGCTGCGCACCGACGGCGGCATCAAGACCGGCCGCGACGTCGTCATCGCCGCCATGCTGGGCGCAGAAGAGTACGGCGTCGGCACCGCCTCGCTGGTTGCCATGGGCTGCATCATGGTGCGGCAGTGCCACTCCAACACCTGTCCGGTTGGGGTCTGCACCCAGGATCCGGCGCTGCGCCAGAAGTTCACCGGCACGGCCGAAAAGGTGGTCAACCTCTTCTCCTTCATGGCCGAGGAGGTGCGCGAGATCCTGGCCGCGCTGGGCGCCCGCAACCTGGACGAGGTGATCGGCCGCACCGACCTGCTGCGCCAGGTCAGCCGCGGCGCCGAGCACCTGGACGACCTCGACCTCAACCCGATCCTGGCCAAGGCCGATCCCGGCGACAATCCGGTGTTCTGCACGGTCAAGGGCCGCAACGAGGTCGACGATACCCTGGACGCCCAGATGATCCAGGACGCCCTGGCGCTCTTCGACGTCGGCGAGAAGATGCAGCTGCAGTACAACATCCGGAACACCTACCGGGCGATCGGCACCCGTCTCTCGTCGGAGATCACCCGCAAGTTCGGCATGACCGGCCTCAAGCCCGGGCACGTCACGGTCCGGCTCCGCGGCTCGGCCGGGCAGTCGCTCGGCGCCTTCGCGGTCCAGGGCCTGAAGCTCGAGGTCTTCGGCGATGCCAACGACTACGTGGGCAAGGGCCTGTCGGGCGGCACCATCGTGGTCCGGCCCTTCATCGCCAGTCCGCTGCAGAGCCAGGACAACGTCATCATCGGCAACACGGTGCTCTACGGTGCCACCGCCGGCCAGCTTTTCGCGGCCGGTCAGGCCGGCGAGCGCTTCGCGGTGCGCAACTCGGGGGCTGAGACGGTGGTCGAGGGCTGCGGCTCCAACGGCTGCGAGTACATGACCGGCGGCACGGCAGTGATCCTCGGCGCGGTCGGCTCGAACTTCGCCGCCGGCATGACCGGCGGCATGGCCTTCGTCTATGACCCCGAGGAGCTGTTGCCCGGGCGGATTAATCCGGATGCGGTGATCCACCAGCGGATCGAGACCGAGCACTGGGAGGCCGTGGTCAAGGACCTGCTCGCGCAGCACGTACAGGAGACCCAGTCGCGCTACGCCGAGCGTCTCTTGGTCGACTGGGAGCTCGAGCGCGCCAAGTTCTGGCAGATCGTGCCCAAGGAGATGGTCGAGCGGCTGGAGCACCCGGTGACCCGCGACGCCGAAGCTAGGCAGCGGGCCTAGCTGGGTCGCCGTGCGACTGCGGGACGCGACGCCGGAGGACCTCGACTTCATCCTCGCGCAGGAGGGCCGTCAGGACTTTGCCGACTACATCTACAAATGGCCGCGCGCACAGCACCTGGCCGCGCTGGAGGACCCGGACTATCGCCATCTGGTGGCGGAGCAAGACGGCGGCCTGCGCGGCTACGTCATCCTCTGTGGCTTGACCTCGCCGGATCGGGCGGTCGAGCTGAAGCGCATCGCCGTTGCGACGCCGGGCCTCGGCCTCGGCAAGGCGATCCTCCGCGGCGTGATCCGGGCCGTCTTCGAAGAGCATCGGGCCGAACGGCTGTGGCTCGACGTCTTCGCCGACAATCCGAGGGCCCAAGCAGCCTATCGTGCGGTCGGCTTCGTCGAGGACGGAGTCGAACACGCGACCGAGCTTCGCGACGTGCCGCTGGTGGTGATGTCGATCTCCCGGTGGGAAGGTCCGACAGCGACTTCTTGAATCTCCTTTCCTTCGGCCCTGCGCATGGCGATAGTTCTATCGGTCACACGCACGGGCTGACATGCTGACGCTCTATCACCTCTGGCTCGACCCCGCCTGCCGCAAGATTCGCATCTTGCTGGGCGAGAAGGGCCTCGAATTCGAGATGCGGGTCGAGAAGATCTGGGAACGCCGGGAATCCTTCCTGCGCCTCAATCCGGCCGGCGAAGTGCCGGTACTGCAGGCCGAAGAGGGGGTGGTCCTGGCCGACGGCTGGGTGATCACCGAATACCTTGAGGAGGTCCATCCCGATCCGCCTCTGTTGCCGCGCGATCCGGTCGAGCGGGCCGAGACCCGGCGGCTGGCGCAGTGGTTCGACGTCAAGTTCGCCCGCGAGGTGACGGTCAACCTGGTCAACGAAAAGCTGATGAAGTCCTTCCTCGGTCACGGCAACCCGGACCCGGCACGGATCCGCGCCGGCCTGCACAACATCAGCTATCACCTGGACTACATCGCCTGGCTCAGCGACCGGCGGCGCTGGCTGGGCGGCGACGACTTCTCCCTTGCCGACATTGCGGCAGCGGCGCATCTCTCCGCCGTCGACTATCTGGGCGACGTGCCCTGGAACAAGCACGAGGGCGCCAAGGATTGGTACGCCCGGGTCAAGTCGCGGCCCTCGGTCCAGCCCTTGCTGGAGGACTATATCGCCGGCCGGCCGCCGCCGGCCCACTACGCCGATCTGGATTTCTGAGCGCGCTCTCGAATCACCAAACTAATTCGGCTCGGCCCGCATCGGGTCGCCGAGGGCCGGCAGCTGCGGGAGCTCGGGCTCGATCGCTGCCGGCGCGGGTTTGCCTGCTGGCGCCGATGTGATCAGGGGCGTTGGCGGGTCCAGCGGGGCGTCGAGCTTGCGCGGCACGGGCTCTTCGGTCGCCTCGCTGATGTTGGGGTCGCTGATGTTGGGGTCGCTGAATTTCGGGTCGACGTCGAGCAGCTCGAGGTTGACCCGGGCGGCGTCCGCCGCCGGGGTGCCGCTACCCAGATCCAGCACTCTCACCCAGTCGCGCCGGGCGCCGTTGCGGTCGCCCTGCATGCGCTTGAGGATGCCGCGCTCCAAATAGGCTTCCGGCAGGTTGGGATCGAGCTGTATCGCGGCCTCGATATCGCGCAGGGCGAAGGTGTCGGAGTCGAGGAAGCGATGTACCGTGGCCCGGTAGACCAGGACGTCGGGCCGCTGAGGCGCCAACTCATAGGCGCGGTCGAGATCGAGCAGCGCCGCGCGGTAGTTCTCGGCCGAGGCCAGGACGATGGAGCGGTCGATTAGCAGTTCCAGATTGTCCGGCGCCAGCTTGAGCGCAGTCGTCTGCGCCGCGAAGGCGCGCTCGTGATTGCCGGCCAGCAACCAGGCCTGCGCGGCCTGGGCGAGGGCCTCGATGCGCAGGTCCAGCTCCTCCGTCTTCATGGTCTGGGCCAGCTCTTCCAGGCGGCGCCCGGCCTCCTCGAAGTGGCCCAGCTGGATCAGCGCCACCGCGGCACAGTGCTCCGCCGGGTGTCCGCCGCCCCGCGAAACCCAGGTCAAGGCCTGCTCGAAGGCGGCCGCGGGATTCTCCCCGGCCAGGATGACGCAATTGCGGTAGGTGCGGGCGTCCGCCTCTTCGTCGGCCCCTACGCCGCCGGCGGTCAGCAGCACCGCCGATGCCAGAAGCAGCGCTGGGACCTTGCGGCCGTGCGGGCGCTTGTTCGGGAGCATGCCGGCTCCTAGAGTCGCAGCCGCGGTCGGCGTGGCTCGGCGCTCGACCGAAGCATGGAGCGTCAAGACGCAGGATGAAACCGCGGCTATTCTGCTTTGGATATGGCTTCAGTGCCAGCGTTTTGGCGGCCGGTTTGTCGGCGAAAGGCTGGGCCGTGGCCGGGACCACACGGAGCCCGGACAAGCTCGCACGGCTCGCCGACGAAGGGATCGAGGCCTTCTTTTTCGACCGTGACCGACCGCTCGAGAATCCGGCGGCGGCGCTCGCCGGCACGACCCACCTGCTGATCTCGGCGCCGCCGGATTCCCGCGGCGATCCGGTGCTCGATCAGCACGCCGCCGACATTCTGGCCTGCGATGGCATCGAATGGCTCGGCTATCTCTCGACCACCGGCGTCTACGGCGACCGCGGCGGCGATTGGGTCGACGAGGACTCCGCATTGGAGCCGACCGGTCCGCGCGGCGCGCGGCGCCTGGCGGCGGAACGGGGCTGGCTGGCGCTCTGGCGAGATCACGGCCTGCCGGTCCATCTCTTTCGACTGGCCGGAATCTACGGGCCGGGTCGGAATGCTCTGGAGACCGTCCGGCGCGGCCGGGCGCAGCGGATCGACAAGCCGGGCCAGGTCTTCAGCCGGATTCACGTCGAGGACATCGCGCGCGTGCTGGAGGCCTCGCTCGGCGCGCCCAATCCGGGCCGGGCCTACAACCTCTGCGACGACGACCCGGCGCCGCCGGAAGCGGTCATCGCCCACGCCTGCGAACTTCTGGGTGTCGATCCGCCGCCACTGGTGCCCTTCGGGGCGGCCGAGCTTTCCGACATGGCGCGCAGCTTCTACCGCGACAACAAACGGGTCTCCAACGCCAGGATCAAGGCCGAGCTCGGCGTCTCCCTCGCCTATCCGGACTACAAGACCGGCCTTAAGGCCCTGCTGGCCGAGGCCTGAGCCGAAGCCCACTGTGCCTTCACGCTGTCAGGCGCTATGATCTCCGGCACCGGCGGAGCGCTGGCGAGGGAATCGAGCTCATGTTGACACCAGAGGAAATCGCCACCTACCTGCGCGATGGCGTCGTGGTACCGAAATACCGCCTGCCTGCCGAGCGGCTGACCGCGCTCCGGACCGCGGTCGACGCCGTGATCGAAGCCAATCCCGGCACGCGTCCGGAGAAGCTGGTCAGCGCCCATATCGCCGCGGGCGGCCCCGAAGGTGTGACGGGCCATGCCGCCTTCATGGAGCTGGCGCGGGAACCTGCGATCCTGAACATGGTCGAGCAGCTGCTCGGTCCGGACATCATCCTCTGGGGCGGCCATCTCTTCTGCAAACCGGCCGGCGACGGTCAGGCCGTGCCCTGGCACCAGGACGGCCACTACTGGCCGATCCGGCCCTTGGCCACCGTGTCGGTCTGGGTGGCGCTGGACGACTCAACGGCGGAGAACGGCTGCCTGCGGGTGATCCCCGGCAGCCATGCCGGGCAGCGCCACTATCCCCACCAGCAGGTCGACGGCAGCAACCTGGCCTTGGACCGCGCACTGGCGCCGGGCAGCTTCGAGGATTCAGAGGCACGCGACGTGGAGCTGGACGCCGGGCAGATGTCGATGCACGACGTCTACCTGTTGCACGGTTCCGAAGCCAACCGCTCGCCGAAGCGCCGGGCCGGGATCGCCCTGCGCTACATGCCGGCGACCTCGCTCTTCGATCGCGAGATGGCGACGCCGAACACGACGCCGGGTCTGAAGACCGCCTTCGCGGTCCGGCCGATCTGGCTGCTGCGCGGCGAGGACCGGGCCGGCAACGACCTCGAGGTCGGCCACGCCTGAGCTCTCGACCCGGAGGTCGGTTCAGCCGGCGTCCGGCCGGTCGAGCAGGCGGTCCAGTGTCGCCTCCAGGCGCCGCAGATCGGCGGGCTCCGACAGCCGGTGGTCGCCATCCTTGATCAGGGTCACTTCGACGTCGCGGGACTCCAGCTTGTCGGCCAGGCGCAGCGCCGTTTCCCAAGGCACGTCGCTGTCCTGCATCCCATGCAGCAGGCGAACCGGGCAGGTCAGCGGAATCGGGCTGCGCAGCAGCAGGTGGCGGCGTCCTTCCTCGATGAGATGCTTAGTCAAGGGGTAAGGGGCCTCGTCATAGTCTGAGGCCTCGTAGTGGACACCTTTGGTTTCGATCTCAGCCTTGATCTCGTCCGAGAAGCGCTGCCACATCAGGTCTTCGGTGAAGTCCGGCGCCGCGGCGATGCCGAGCAGAGCCGCCACCCGCTCGGGCCGGGCCAAGGCCGCCAGCAGCATGATCCAGCCGCCCATCGAGGAGCCGACCAGAACCTGCGGCCCCTCGGTTAGCTCGTCGATTGCCGCAATCGCGTCCTCCGCCCAAAGGCCGATTGAACCGTCCTCGAAGCGGCCGGAGGACTCGCCGTGTCCCTGATAATCGAAGCGCAGAAAAGCCTGGCCCCTGGCCCGGGCGTAGTCCTCTAGGGCAGTGGCCTTGGTGCCCGTCATGTCCGACACGAAGCCGCCCAGGAAGATGATCCCTGGTGCACGACCGGCCGTGCTGTGGTAGGCAAGGGACTCGCCTTGTGGGCGGACGAGGCGATCGGCGGGCGGCGCTGCGTAAGACACGGCACGGGTATCCGGGGTCAAGACGAAAATGACGGACATGCAAGGTAGCACCGGAACGGTGCCGCCGGAAGCGAGCCGCCCGATCGTTCTGCAGGTGGTGCCTGACCTGCAGGACGGCGGCCTCCAACGCTCTGCGGTCGATATTGCCGAGGCCTTGACCGCCGCCGGCTATACCGCCGTGGTCGCCTCTGCCGGCGGACCGCTGGAACACCGCCTCACGCGGGCCGGTGCGATCCACGAGTCGGTGCCTCTGGCCAGCCGTAATCCGGCCTCGATCTACGGCAACATCCAGCGCCTGATCGACGTCATCGAGCGGCACAAGGTCGACATCGTCCACGCCCGGGCGCGGGGTCCCGGTTGGAGCGCGCTGACCGCGGCGGAGCGCAGCGGCCGACACTTCGTCACCTCGGTCCATGCCGTCTATCCCGACGGCAATCTCCTGCAGCGGCGCTACAACGCCGTGCTGGTCCGCGGCGAGCGGGTGATCGCCACCTCGCAGTACATCGCCGACTACCTGCGCGAGCACCACGGTGTCGATCCGACCCGCTTGCGGCTGATCCGGCGCGGCATCGATCTGAACTCCTTCAGCCCGGACAGCGTGTCCAACGAGCGCCTGATCAAGCGGGTCACCGACTGGCGCCTGCCCGATGGCCTACCAGTGGTGATGCTGCCGGCGCGGCTGGAGCGTCGAAAGGGTCAGGCTTTGCTGCTCGAGGCCTTGGCCCAGCTCGGCGACCTCGACTTCGTCTGCCTCTTGATCGGCGCGGACTCCGGCCGGGGCACCTACCGCCGCGAGCTCGACGAGTCGATCCAGCGCCATGGGCTGGCCCAACGCTGCGTGATCCTGGATCACTGCGACGACATGCCGGCCGGCTACAAGCTCGCCAACGTGGTGGTCGCCGCGGGCGGCGAGCCGCAGTCCTTCGTGCGCACGATCAGCGAAGCGCAAGCCATGGGCCGGCCCGTGGTCGCGGTCGGTCAGGGTGGCGCCGGCGAGCAGGTCATCGCTGGGCAGACCGCTTTCCTCGCCCCGCCAAACGACGCCAGCGGCCTGGCCGCGGCGATCCGCCGGGCGCTGGCGCTGACCGAAGAGGAGCGCGAACGCCTGGCCGAGGAGGCGATCGCCTTCACCCGGCGGCACTTTTCGCGCGACGAGATGTGCGCGCAGACCCTGGCGCTTTACGACGAGATTCTGCGCCAGGCGATGGCGGCCGCGGCGAGTTGACGGCTACGGTTCTCTTGGCAGCCCCGATTTCTTGACAGCCCCGGATTAGCTTCTAGAGTTCGCCCGCTTCAGGAGCGAGATCCATGGCGGACGCCGGAGTCCAAGAAAAGGTCACCATTACCCTGCCGGACGGCAGCCAGCGCGACTTCGACGGTCCGGTCTCCGGCGCCGACGTCGCCGCGAGCATCGGGCCGCGCCTGGCCAAGGATGCCCTGGCCGTGGTGGTCGATGGCGCGCTGCGCGATCTGGCCCGCGAGATCGACCAAGATGCGGCGGTCGAGATCGTCACCCGCGGCCATGCCGAGACCCTGCAGCTGCTGCGCCACGACTGCGCGCACGTGCTGGCCGAGGCGGTGCAGGAGCTCTACCCGGGCACCCAGGTGACCTTCGGCCCGGCGACCGAGGACGGCTTCTACTACGACTTCGCCCGGGCCGAGCCCTTCACGCCCGAGGACCTGGAGAAGATCGAAGCGCGAATGCACGAGATCGTCGATCGCGACGAGACCATCGAACGAGAGGTCTGGGACCGGCATCGCGCGATCCGCCATTTCGAGGACATCGGCGAGAAGTACAAGGCCGAGCACATCGCGACCCTGCCCGTGGACGAGGAGATCTCGATCTACCGCCAGGGCGATTGGCTCGACCTCTGCATCGGCCCGCACCTGCCGTCGACCGGCAAGCTGGGCCATGCCTTCAAGCTGATGCGGATCTCCGGCGCCTATTGGCGCGGCGACGCCAAGAACGAGCAGCTGCAGCGTGTCTACGGCACCTGCTGGGAGACCGAGAAGCAGCTCAAGGCCTACCTCCACATGCTGGAGGAGGCGGAGAAACGCGATCACCGCCGCCTGGGCCGCGAGATGGACCTCTTCCACCAGCAGGAGGAGGCGGTCGGCTCGATCTTCTGGCATCCCAAGGGCTGGACTCTCTACCGGACCGTCGAGGCCTACATGCGCCGCCGGCTGGAAGGGGCGGGCTACGTCGAGGTCAAGACCCCGCAGCTGATCGACCGGGCCCTCTGGGAGGCCTCCGGCCACTGGGACAAGTTCCGCGAGCACATGTTCATCGCCGAAAGCGAGGACCGGGTCCTGGCGGTCAAGCCGATGAACTGCCCGGGCCATGTGCAGATCTTCAAGCAGGGCCTGAAGAGCTACCGCGACCTGCCGCTCAGGATGGCCGAGTTCGGCTCCTGCCATCGCAACGAGCCCTCGGGCGCGCTGCATGGCCTGATGCGGGTCCGCGCCTTCACCCAGGACGACGCCCACATCTTCTGCACCGAGGATCAGATCAATTCCGAGACCGTGATTTTCTGCGAGCTGCTGCAGAGCATCTACCGCGACCTCGGCTTCGAGGAGGTCCACGTCAAGTTCTCCGACCGGCCCGAGGTCCGGGCCGGCTCGGACGAGACCTGGGACCGGGCCGAGGCGGCGCTGCTCAGCGCCCTGAAGGAAACCGGCCTGGAGTACAGCCTCAATCCGGGCGAGGGCGCCTTCTACGGCCCCAAGCTGGAGTTCGTCCTGCGCGACGCCATCGGCCGTGACTGGCAGTGCGGCACCCACCAGGTCGACTTCGTCCTGCCCGAGCGGCTCGACGCCAGCTACGTCGGCGAGGACGGCGCCAAGCACCGCCCGGTCATGCTGCACCGCGCGATCCTCGGCTCCTTCGAGCGCTTCCTGGCGATCATGATCGAGCAGTTCGCCGGCCGTTTCCCGCTCTGGCTGGCGCCGGTCCAGGTGGCGGTCGCGACCATCACCTCGGAGGCCGATGCCTACGCCGAGGAGGTCGCCGAGGTCCTGGCCGCGGCCGGACTGCGAACGGTGACCGACCTGCGCAACGAGAAGATCAATTACAAGGTCCGCGAACACTCGCTTGCCAAGGTCCCGGTCATCGCCGTCGTCGGCGGCCGCGAGGCCGAGGGCCGCAAGGTGGCGCTGCGCCGCCTGGGCGGAAAGACTCAAGAGATCCTTGCGCTCGACGAGGCAGTCTCTAGACTTGTCGAGGAAGCCGGGCCACCGGCATGATCACTTCTGGTCGGGGCTTTCGGCCCTGCCTGGCGCCATCGGGGTGCGGGGCAGGGCTTTTACGCCTTTCGACCGGGCAAACTGATATGGAGGCTATCGATCGCCAGACCACCCTTTGACCCCACGCCGTCCCGCGGTGGGCCGCGCGTGAATGAAACCATCGACGATCGGACAATCCGACTGATCGATGAGACCGGCGAGAACGTCGGCGTCGTTGCGACAGCGGAGGCACTTGATCGTGCGACCAACGTCGGGCTCGACCTGGTCGAGGTCTCGCCCAATGCGGACCCACCGGTCTGCAAGATTATGGACTTCGGCAAGTACAAGTACGAGGAGCAGAAGCGCAAGAGCGAGGCGCGCAAGAAGCAGAAGATCATCGACGTCAAGGAAATCAAGATGCGCCCGAACATCGACCAGCACGACTACGATGTGAAGATGCGGTCGATCAATCGCTTCCTCGACGAAGGCGACAAGGTCAAGGTCACCATGCGCTTCCGCGGCCGCGAGATGGTCCACCAGGACCTCGGCCTCAAGTTGCTCCAGAAGGTCCGCGACGAGCTCGAGGAAGTCGCCAAGGTCGAGCAGTTTCCTCGCCTCGAAGGCCGCCAGATGACCATGGTCATGGCGCCCCGCTAGGCCCGGTGGCCAGGCAGGCCGTCACCGTAGCCCCAACCTCCTTCCCCTCAGGATCCGTTTAGGCGGTTCCCGGCTTTCAAGCCGGATCGACGGGTCTGCCCGAGCATTGAGCCGAGGGCGTTGACAGGCCCGACCGCCTTGCCTTCCGCCTTCGCCCCCGCTATAACTCGCGCCGCTCAAGGCGAAGGCGCGCCGGTGCTTCTTTGAGGGCATGCCCGGCCGCCATAACAAAGCCGCCTGAAATCAATAAGCTAGAGGATCTCGAAATGCCCAAGTTGAAGACCAAGAGCAGCTGCAAGGGGCGCTTTCGCCTGTCCGCCAAGGGCAAGGTCAAGCGCAACTATGCCGGCAAGCGCCATTTCCTGCGTCGTCGCTCCCAGAAGATGATCCGCACCGCCCGCGGCACCACCATCGCCTCGGCGCCGGACGCCAAGATCATCAAGCGCAATTTCATGCCTTACGGCCTCTAGCGTCGGGGAGCGAGAGACATGGCACGAGTCAAGCGGGGCGTCACCGCGCACGCCAAGCACAAGAAGGTCATCAAGAAGGCCAGCGGCCATCGCGGCCGCAGAAACAACGTCTTCCGCGTCGCCGTCCAGAGCATGGAGAAGGCGCAGCAGTACGCCTACCGCGACCGCCGGGTCCGCAAGCGCAACTTCCGCGCCCTCTGGATCCAGCGGATCAACGCCGGCGCCCGGGAGCACGGCCTGACCTATTCCCAGTTCATGAACGGCATCCACAAGGCCGGCATCGAGGTCGACCGCAAGGTCCTGGCCGACATCGCGCTGCGCGAGCCCGAAGCCTTTAAGAGCTTGGTGGATCAGGCCCAGGCCGCGCTGAGCCAAGCTCGCTAACGCGGTTTCAGGGGCCGGAGGGGCGGCCCCCGGGAACCAGGCGAGGGGCCGCCGGTCGAAGCAAGACAGGCGGAGCGCGAGATGGAGCATCAGAACCTCGACGACCTGAGAAGCAGCCTGCTGGGCCAGGTGGCCGACGCCGCCGACCTGGAGGCGCTGGAGCAGGCGCGGGTCCGGATCCTCGGCAAGAAGGGTCAGGTCACCCAGCTGATGAAGACCCTGGGCGGCCTCACGCCCGAGGAGCGCAAGGAACGCGGCCAGGCCTACAATCGGATCAAGGACGCAGTCGCCGAGGCCATCGAGGCCCGGCGCCAGGACCTGGCCGATGCCGACCTGGAGCAGCGCCTTCAGGCGGAGCGCATCGACGTCTCCCTGCCGGCGCGGCCCGACCGGGTCGGCCACATCCATCCGATCAGCCGCACGGTCGAGGAGCTGGTCGCGATCTTCGGCGAGATGGGCTTCGGCGTCGCCGAGGGTCCCCACGTCGAGGACGACTTCCACAACTTCACCGCCCTCAACATCCCGGAAGAGCACCCGGCCCGGCAGGAGCAGGACACCTTCTACCTGCCGCCGCGCGAGGCCGACGGCCCGCCAATGGTCCTGCGCACCCACACCTCGCCGGTACAGATCCGGACCATGCAGTCGGTCGAGCCGCCGATCCGGATCATCGTGCCCGGCCGTACATTCCGCTGCGATTCCGACGCCACCCATTCGCCGATGTTCCACCAGGTCGAGGGCCTGGTGATCGACGAGACCACCCACATGGGCCAGCTGAAGGGCACCCTGATCGAGTTCTGCCGGGCCTTCTTCGATATCGACGATCTGCCGGTCCGCTTCCGGCCCAGCTACTTCCCCTTCACCGAGCCTTCGGCGGAGGTCGACATCGGCTGCACCCGCGCCGACGGCCAGCTCAAGATCGGCCACGGCGACGACTGGCTCGAGATCCTGGGCTGCGGCATGGTCCATCCCAAGGTGCTGGAAAACTGCGGCATCGAATCCAAGAAATACCAGGGCTTCGCCTTCGGCATGGGGATCGAACGCATCGCCATGCTGAAGTACGGCATCCCCGACCTGCGCACCTTCTACGATTCCGACCTCCGCTGGCTGAAGCACTACGGCTTCCTGCCCCTGGAGACGCCGAGCCTGGTCAGAGGGATCTGACGATGAAGTTCACCCTGTCCTGGCTGAAGACCCATCTGGAGACCGAGGCCTCGCTGGAGGAGATCGCCGACAAGCTGTCGATGATCGGCCTGGAGCTCGAGGGCGTGGAGGACCGCGGCAAGGCGCTGGCGCCCTTCACCGTCGCCCGCGTCAAGGAGGCCAAGCCCCATCCCGACGCCGACCGTCTCAGGGTCTGCATCGTCGAGACGGTGGACCACGGCGAGGTCCAGGTGGTCTGCGGCGCGCCCAACGCGCGGACCGGCATGATGGGCGTCTTCGCCCCGGTCGGGACCCACATCCCGGGCACCGGCGTCGACCTCAAGACGGGTACGATCCGCGGCGTCGAGTCCAACGGCATGCTGGTCTCCGAGCGCGAGATGGGCCTTTCCGACGAGCACGAGGGCATCATCGAGCTACCCGAGGACGCACCTTTCGGCGCACCCTTCGCTGAGGTCATGGGCCTCGACGACCCGGTCATCGACATCGCCATCACCCCCAACCGGGGCGACTGTCTCGGCGTGCGCGGGGTGGCGCGCGATCTGGCGGCGGCCGGGCTCGGCACGCTCGAGGCCCCCGACTTCGCCGAGGTTCCGGGCAGCTTCGACAGCCCGGTGAAATGGCTGCGCGACTTCTCCGAGGACACCGCCGAGGCCTGTCCCTTCGTCGCCGGCCGCAGCTTCCGCGGGGTGAAGAACGGGCCCTCGCCCAAGTGGCTGCAGGACCGCCTGCTGTCGATCGGACTCCGGCCGATCTCGGCGCTGGTCGACATCACCAACTTCGTCACCTTCGATCTGGGCCGGCCGCTGCACGTCTTCGACGCCGCCAAGCTGAAGGGCGATTTGACCATGCGACTTGCCAAGGAGGGCGAGGAGATCCTGGCCCTGGACGGCAAGACCTACGCCATGGACGCCGAGATGACGGTGATCGCCGACCAGGCCGGCCTTCAGGGCATCGGCGGGGTCATGGGCGGCGAGCTTTCCGGCTGTACCGAGGAGACCACCGAGGTCTTCCTCGAGGTCGCGCTCTTCGATCCGGTGCGCACCGCCGCGACGGGCCGCAAGCTCGGCATCATCTCCGATGCCCGCTACCGCTTCGAGCGCGGGTTGGACCCGGAGTCGGCCCGCTGGGGAACCGAGGTCGCGGCGCGCCTTATCCTGGAGATCTGCGGCGGCGAGGCGAGCCACGTGGTCACCGCCGGCGAGATCCCGGACTGGCGGCGCGAGATCGACCTGCGGCCCGAACGCAGCGCGACACTCGGCGGCCTCGAGCTGCCGGCCGAGCGGCAGGGCGAGATCCTCGAGCGCCTCGGCTTCGGGGTCGATCCCGGCAAGAGCGCGCTCAAGGTCCAAGTGCCGTCCTGGCGCCCCGACGTCGAGGGCGAGGCTTGCCTGATCGAGGAGGTGCTGCGGATCCATGGCTACGACGAGATCCCGGTGGTGCCGCTGGCGCGGGAGACCGTGCTGTCCCACGGCGTGCTGACCCTGGCGCAGCGGCGCGAGACCTTCGCCCGCAACGCCCTGGCCTGGCGCGGCCTGGACGAGACCGTGACTTTCTCCTTCATGTCCTCGGAGCTGGCGCGGCTCTTCGCCGAGGTGCCCGAGAGCCTCAAGCTGCTCAACCCGATCAGCGCCGACCTCGACGTCATGCGGCCCTCGATCCTGCCCAACCTGGCCATTGCCGCGGCGCGCGCCGCCGACAAGGGCCTGGGCGATGCCGCGCTCTTCGAGATCGGTGGCCAGTACCGCGACAACACGCCGGACGGCCAGGACGAGGTCGCCGCGGGCCTGCGCGCCGGCTCCTTCGGCCCGCGCCACTGGGCCGGCGCGCGCGAGGTCGACGCCTTCGACGCCAAGGCCGACGCCCTGGCCGCGCTGACCGCCTGCGGCGCGCCGGTCGAGAACCTGCAGGTGACCGCCGACGCGCCCGGCTGGTACCACCCTGGTCGCTCCGGCTGCCTGCGCCTGGGGCCCAAGGTCCTGGCCAGCTTCGGTGAGCTGCATCCCAAGGTGCTGCGGGCCATCGACCTCAAGGGCCCGGTCGTGGCCTTCGAGGTCCATCTGGGCAACATCCCGGCGCCCAAGGCCAAGGCGACCGGCAAGCTACGCCCGGCGCTCCAGACCTCGGCCCTGCAGCCGCTGGAGCGCGACTTCGCCTTCGTGGTCGACGCCGAGGTGCCGGCCGAGAAGTTGCTCCGCGCCGCCAGGGGCGCCGACAAGGCGATGGTGACCCGGGTCGACCTCTTCGACGTCTACCAGGGCCAGGGCGTCGAGGACGGCAAGAAGTCGCTCGCCATCGCCATCACCATCCAGCCCCGCGACCGCACCCT